>NZ_LSIX01000116.1:0-6454 GCF_001556475.1 Methylobacterium sp. CCH5-D2
AGGCTCGCTCGGCATATGCGATCGCCCTGCCGCAGAGGGGGAGGGAGAGCGGTGGAAGCTTCGGCGAACGAGCCTTTTCCTGAGCCGCCCTCGCGCGGTCCTACGCCGCAGCCCCCGTCCTCACGGCGCCGGCCTGTCCCCCGCCACCGCCCGGATCGCCGCCAGGAGCGCGCCCTCGAACAGCATCGCCGAGCCGTAGTGGAACTCCACGTCGAACGGCCGCCGCGAGTTCATGGAGAGCGACGCGCTCTGGAGCGCCACGAGGCGGCCGCCCTCGTCGAACAGCCCTGATCCCGAGCCGCCGTACCCGTCGTTGCAATCGTGGCGCACCCGCCGGATGGCGTCCTCGCCCGGCGGATCGACGAAGTGGATCGTGCAGGATTCGAGGCTGCTGCCCCCTTCGAAATTGCCGTGCCCCCCGGGTGAGACCATCGTGACCGGGATCGAGACCGGCCCGAGCGCGAGGTCGGGCGCCGCCGGCACCGGCTGCGGCCGCACCCCCTCGACGGGGCCGGCGAGGCGCAGCAGCGCCCAGTCGTCGGTGATGTGGAGGGCCTGCGCGTCGGGCGCGGTGCCGATCTGCAGCGAGGCGGCCACGAAAGCGTAGTTCCGCCCGCCGATCTGGAAGTGGCAATCCGAGACCGCGCGGGTGACGGCGAGGCGCCGATCGCGGAAATTGTGGGCGTTCAGCACCACGAGATCGGGCGCGCCGACGAGCCACGCGGCGGCGGCCTTCTGGGGCACGCCGTCCGAGCGCCGGCACCAGAGCACGCCCGCCCCGGGAAAGCGCCGATGATCCTCGCCCCCCATCTCGCGGCGCCCGTCGCGCGGGTAGAGCGCGGCCTCCCGGACATGCGCCGCATCCGGCGCGGCGGCGACGGAGGGCGCGAGCGGGCCGAGCGGCGCGAGGGCCAGTGCGAGGGCGATCCCGGACCCGGAATGCGGCCGGCGCGCGCGCACTGCCCTCATCGTTTCAGCCCCCCGCGCCGCCGGTGCACCGTTGCCGCACCCCTCGTCACCCGAGTGTTGGCGCGGGCGCCGAGCCGGTCAAGAACCGTGTTGCCACATGCCCAAAGCACAGGCGCGACTTGCCGGATGCTCCCGGCCTAAAATGACCGCCTTCCCGCAGACACGCGCCGATCCTTCGTCTTAGAAATATTGGGGACTGAGGCAGTAATAAGCACTTCATAAGATAAGAACGCAAGCTTCTCTTCTTAGAAAGTGCGGAGATGTCGGGACTGATCCCGGATCTGCTTCAGACTTCCGACGCTAGAGGTTCCGCGAGACCACGGGGTCGAGAGACGGAACGAGACGGCAAGGAGACGCACATGTTGAGGCTTCTGAATTCGGTCTCGGTGCTCGCCGTGATGGCGATGGCGCCCCTCGGCCTCGCCGCGACGGCACAGGCGAACGACAAGCTCGTCGAGATGGCCAAGAGCGACGAGAACTGGGTGATGCCCGGCAAGAACTACGATTCGAACAATTACAGCGAGCTGACCCAGATCAACAAGGACACCGTCAAGAACCTCAAGCCCGCCTGGAGCTTCTCGACCGGCCTGCTCAACGGCCACGAGGGCGCGCCCCTGGTGGTGGACGGCAAGATGTTCGTCCACACCTCGTTCCCGAACAACACCTTCGCGCTCGATCTCAACGATCCGGGCCGGATCCTGTGGCAGGACAAGCCGAAGCAGAACCCGGCCGCGCGCGCCGTCGCCTGCTGCGACCTCGTCAACCGCGGCCTCGCCTACTGGCCGGGCGACGGCAAGGTGCCCGCGCTCATCCTGAAGACGCAGCTCGACGGCAACGTCGCGGCGCTCAACGCCGAGACCGGCGAGACGGTGTGGAAGGTCGAGAACTCGGACATCAAGGTCGGTTCGACGCTCACCATCGCCCCCTACGTGGTCAAGGACAAGGTGATCATCGGCTCCTCGGGCGCCGAGCTCGGCGTGCGCGGCTACCTCACCGCCTACGACGTGCGCACCGGCGAGCAGAAGTGGCGCGCCTACGCCACGGGTCCGGACAAGGACCTGCTGCTGGCCGACGACTTCAACATCAAGAACGCCCATTACGGCCAGAAGGGCCTCGGCACCGCGACCTGGGAGGGCGACGCCTGGAAGATCGGCGGCGGCACCAACTGGGGCTGGTACGCCTACGACCCGGGCACGAACCTGATCTACTTCGGCACCGGCAACCCGGCGCCGTGGAACGAGACCATGCGTCCGGGCGACAACAAGTGGACGATGACGATCTTCGGCCGCGACGCCGACACGGGCGAGGCCAAGTTCGGCTACCAGAAGACCCCGCACGACGAGTGGGATTATGCCGGCGTCAACGTGATGATGCTGTCCGAGCAGAAGGACAAGTCGGGTAAGATGCGCAAGCTTCTGACCCACCCCGACCGCAACGGCATCGTCTACACGCTCGACCGGACGGACGGCTCGCTCGTCTCGGCCGACAAGATCGACGATACCGTCAACGTGTTCAAGTCGGTCGACCTGAAGACCGGCCAGCCGGTGCGCGACCCCGAGTACGGCACCCGGATGGACCACCTCGCCAAGGACATCTGCCCCTCGGCGATGGGCTACCACAACCAGGGCCACGATTCGTACGATCCGAAGCGTCAGGCCTTCTTCATGGGCATCAACCACATCTGCATGGATTGGGAGCCCTTCATGCTGCCCTACCGGGCGGGTCAGTTCTTCGTCGGCGCGACGCTGAACATGTATCCGGGCCCGAAGGGTGACCGGCAGAACTACGAGGGACTTGGCCAGATCAAGAGCTACAACGCGATCACCGGCAAGTTCAACTGGGAGAAGATGGAGCGCTTCGCGGTCTGGGGCGGCACGACGGCCACCGCCGGCAACCTCGTGATCTACGGAACGCTCGACGGCTTCATCAAGGCCCGCGACTCCGACAACGGCGACCTGCTCTGGAAGCACAAGCTGCCGTCGGGCGCGATCGGCTACCCGATGACCTACAGCCACAAGGGCACGCAGTACGTCGCCATCTACTACGGCGTCGGCGGATGGCCGGGCGTGGGCCTGGTGTTCGACCTCGCCGACCCGACCGCCGGCCTCGGCGCGGTCGGAGCCTTCAAGAAGCTCGCCAACTACACCCAGATGGGCGGCGGCGTGATGGTGTTCTCGCTCGACGGCAAGAACCCCTACGACGACCCGAACGTCGGCGAGTACGAGCAGCAGGCCGCCAAGAAGTAAGGCCCGCTCAGCGAACGGACGCCCCGCCGGCTCTCAGCCGGCGGGGTTTCCCAAGCCACCGGGCGCAGGACGAAGCGAAGAGGGGCACGCCATGCTCCCTCGCGATGACCCGCCGCCGCGCCGAACGAGAAAACCCCGAGGAAACGGAAGATCCATCATGTCGCGCGTCATCGGACGACACGGCGCGGCCCGTCCGGCCGCCCTCCTGATCGCCCTGGCCTGCCTCGGCGGCACCGCCGCCGCGCAAGAGCCCGCGGCCAAGGATTCCCAGTCCAAGGATTCCCAGTCCAAGGATGCCCAGCAGGCCGCCGATCCCGGCACCCTGCGCATCTGCGCGGCCGAGCAGCCGCCGCTCTCGCTGAAGGACGGCTCGGGGCTCGAGAACAGGATCGCGGTCGCGGTCGCGGAGGCGATGGGGCGCAAGCCCGTCTTCGTGTTCTCCGGCAAGCCCGCGGTCTACGCGGTGCGCGACGGCCTCGACAAGAAGACCTGCGACGTCGTCGTCGGCCTCGATTCCGACGACCAGCGGGTGCTCGCCACCAAGCCCTACTACCGGGCCGGCTACGTCTTCCTCACCAAGGCCGACGGCGACCTCGACGTGAAGTCCTGGTCCGACCCGCGCCTGAAGGACATCGGCCACATGGTGGTGGGCTTCGGCACGCCGGGCGAGGCGATGCTCAAGGACATCGGCCGCTACGAGGAGGACATGGCCTACCTCTACTCGCTGGTGAACTTCCGCGCGCCGCGCAACCAGTACACCCAGATCGATCCGGCCCGGATGGTCTCGGAGGTGGCGCAGGGCAAGGCCGACGTGGGCGTCGCCTTCGCGCCGGACGTGGCCCGCTACGTGCGCGATTCGAGCGTGAAGCTGCGCATGACGCCAGTGCCCGACGACACCACCCGCAGCGACGGCAAGCGGATGCCGCAGGTCTTCGACCAGTCGATGGGGGTGCGCCGGGACGACACGGCGCTCCGCGACGCCCTCGACGCAGCCCTGGTGAAGGCCAAGCCCCAGATCGACGCGATCCTCAAGCAGGAGGGCGTGCCGGTCGCGCCCGCCTCGAACTGACCCCCTCTGGCGAGAGAGCGATCCGGATCCCCGCATGATCAAGACCAAGAAAACGCTCGCTGCCTTCCTGGGTCTCGCGCTGGCCGGCGCCGGACTCGCCGCACTGGCCCAGCCGAGTGCCGGGCCGCAGACCGGCATCGTCTTCCGCAACACCGTGACGGGCGAGCCCTTGAACACCGCGGAGGGCAAGGAAGGCGGCCGCGACACCCAGGCCGTGAAGACCTTCTTCGAGACCGGCAAGAACCTCTACATCGACGACAAGTCGTGTCTCCGCAACGGCGAGAGCCTCTACGCCACCTCGTGCTCCGGCTGTCACGGGCACCTGGCCGAGGGCAAGCTCGGGCCCGGCCTCAACGACAATTACTGGACCTATCCGTCCAACACCGAGGATACGGGCCTGTTCGCCACGATCTTCGGCGGCGCCAACGGCATGATGGGCCCGCACAACGAGAACCTGACCCCGGACGAGATGCTCCAGACCATCGCCTGGATCCGGCATCTCTACACCGGGCCGGCGAAGGACGCGGTCTGGCTCACCGCCGACCAGAAGAAGGCCTACACGCCCTACAAGGAGGGCGAGAAGATCCCGCAGGACGCCAAGGGCCAGTGCAAGCCGCTGGAGTGAGGCCCTGCAGGACACCGCGCGCCCCGGGCGCGCCCAGAACGCACCCATCCCAAGGAGGAAACCGCATGCGCACCCTGATCCTCGCCCTCGGAGCGACCCTGGCGCTGGCCGCCCCCGCGCTCGCCTACGACGGCACCAAGTGCAAGGCGCCGGGCAATTGCTGGGAGCCCAAGCCCGGCTTCCCGGAGAAGATCGCCGGCTCGAAGTACGACCCGAAGCACGACCCGAAGGAACTCAACAAGCAGGCCGAGTCGATCAAGGGCATGGAGGAGCGCAACAAGAAGCGCATCGAGAACGCCAAGAAGACCGGCAAGTTCGAGTACGACGTCGCCAAGATCGGCAATTGAAGATCGGCAATTGATCGACGCGCGCGCCCGCCTCGCGCGGGCGCGCCTTGCCAGGGGCATCCATGAACGACATCCGCCGCGGCGACGCGATGCTGACAGACTGGCGCGCCGCCGCGCAGGCCTTCGAGGCGGCGGTGGCGGGCGCGGTGCTCGGGCAGGAGCGGATCATCCGCCTCGTCACCATCGCGGTCTTCGCCCGCGGCCACGTGCTGCTGGAGGGCGATGTCGGCGTCGGCAAGACCACGCTGCTGCGCGCGGTCGCCCGCGCCATGGGCGGCGCCTACGAGCGCGTCGAGGGCACGGTCGACATGATGCCGACGGACCTCGTCTACCACACCTACCTCGCCGAGGACGGGCGCCCGCGCGTCGAGCCGGGGCCGGTGCTGCGCTCGTCCGAAGACCTCGCGATCTTCTTCTTCAACGAGATCAACCGGGCGCGCCCCCAGGTCCACGCGCTGCTCCTGCGCCTGATGGCCGAGCGCAGCCTCCAGGCCTTCAACCGCGAGTACCGGTTCCCGCTCCTGCAGGTCTTCGCCGACCGCAACCGGGTCGAGCGCGAGGAGACCTTCGAGCTGCCGGCCGCCGCCCGCGACCGCTTCCTGATGGAGATCGGCATGGAGGCGCCGCGCGATCCCGCGACGCGCCGCGCACTGGCCTTCGACCCACGCTTCCACGACACCGACGGGCTGATCGCCGGCATCCCGACGGGATTGCTCGATCCCGCCCGGCTCGGCGGCATCGCCTCGGCGATCCAGCACGGGGTGCGGGCGAGCGAGGCGATTCAAGCCTACGTGGTCGCCCTCTGGGAGGCTCTGGTCCGCCCGCACGAAGCCGGCATCCGGCTTCCCGGCATCGACGACATGGCGGGCCTCGTCCAGGGCGGCGCCTCGCCCCGCGGCGTGGCGGCGCTCGTCCGCGCCGCCCGCGTGCGCGCCTGGCTGGAGGAGCGCGACTGGCTGGTGCCGGAGGACATCCGCGCGGTCTTCGAGCCGGTGATGGCCCACCGCGTCTTCCTGGAGCCGATCCACGAGTTGCACCGCAGCGAGATCGTGCCCGCGCTGTGCCGGGCGGTGTTCGAGACGGTGCCGGCTCCGTGAGCGAGGAGCCCCGGACCGGCGCCGACATCCTCTACCTGCCGCGCTGGCGCGCGCGCGGGAACCGCCTCGGCGCCCATCGCGGGCGCGACGCCGGCGGGCCC
>NZ_LSIX01000117.1:0-22706 GCF_001556475.1 Methylobacterium sp. CCH5-D2
GCGGGCGCGTGTTGAAGGCGATGGCGGTTGCCGGCGCGGCCTCCCGGGCCGCGTTTAGGATGGGCCATGAATCAGGCCTACGTGGACAGGCTGGTACGCGTCGCGATTGCTGAGGCCGGGCAGGGAGACACCTTTGAGGCCTTCCGCTGGTAGCCGACGATGCGTCACGGCATCCCGAAGGTCGGGGCGCCGCTGATGATGTCGCAAGAGCCAGCGTGCGCGACGGACAGCGACGGCGCCCCGGCAGGCCGGCATTCAGCTTGCCGTCGTTCGTCGAGAGCCGCGAACGCTGCACCATGAGCGTTTCAATCTGACGACTGGCAACCCCATTCACGAGACGCCGGCCGGATCGGGGAACGCGGCCTTTCCGCCGGACACCACGGACGAGCGCAGGGCAGGATCGAGCTTTACTGCCGTCTCACGGCAGAAGGTTCCGAAGCGTTCAATGATCGATTCCCTCGTCCCCCCGAGGTCGAGATCCTCGCTCGGCTGCGGGGTCAGGATGACCTTCTTCGCGACGCACATCCACTCGTTGCCGGGTTGCAGATCCTGCCTGTGCCGGTACGGTGCCAGCGCGGCGAGGAAGTGCCCCCTGGCCTGCTGCGTGCCTGGGCCGAGGTAGAGTTCGGCGACCGCCCGGTCCCCGTAGCGCTTCAACTCGAACAGCAGGAGGCGATTGCTCGCGGTCCACTTGACGGCCTCCATCATGCCCGGCAGCCCGTCCCATTCGGCGCAGGCGAAGCGTAGGGAGGTCGTGCTGCACTGGTCGGCGACGAAGGTGAGGCCCTGGCCCGCGAACCGGCCGGCCATCTCGTCGACCTGATCGCGAAGGCTGGCGAACACTCCGCGCATGCCGTCGGGGCGGCGGTCCGCGAGGAACGTGAGGGCGGCGCGATGGCTCGTCCAGAGCTTGCGCGCGATCTCTTCGAGGGCATCATCGGTCACATGGTGTCTCCGCAACATGCCGAGAAAGCCTGCGAGCGCCGCCGAAGCGGCCGCATCGCCTCCCGGGACCTTCACCTGCTCGAGGGCGGGCACGAGCGCCTGGTACCGGAGCGGGATCCAGACCTTGTCGAGCGGATCCTCCGGGTCGACGGTCAGGAACACGTATAGACGCCGCCAGCCCGGTCCGCCGAACTCCTTCTCGACCGTTCGCCGGTAGCCCTCAAGCTGGCTCGGTCCCTGTCGCGAGCCGATCTTGAGCTCGACGGCGACGACGAGCTTAGCGTGCTCGACTCGGACCAGGATGTCGATCCGGTGCCATTCCCGACGTACCTCCGCCTCGTCAAGATCGAGCAGGTGGACGCATAGCGGGGCGAGTCCCTCGGTCCCGATCCCTGCTGCGCGACCCGCGCGAACCGCCTCCATGAGGAAAGTGCGGAGGAGCCTCGCGCCGAAACCGTGCGCCTGACGAGGGTCGAGGAACGCCGCGAGGAGATTGCCGAGAGGGACCTCCCCACGAACGACATTGAGGGCCTCGAACAGGCAGAAGCGCCCGAGCGCCTTCTCCAGGTCGACAAACGCGGGATCTCCGACGATCAGTCGCTCGAGGCCGTCGACATGGATCGAGAGGCCATCAGGGCCGTTCGACAGCTCGGTCATCGTTCGACGGCCTTACGTCCCAGGGCATGCTTCGACAGGCGTTGAGCCGGATTTTGCCTGGTGTACATTCCCCGAGGTGCCCCGTTCGATCGCTCACTGCCCGCTACATCGCGCATCACCCCTGCGAAGAGCGTCCTTTGCAGGCGCGAGGCGTCCTCGGCCCGCGGCCTTGGCAGAATGACCGTCGGGGCGCATCCCCTCCCAATGTATGGAAATAGTAGGTCAGGCAATGCCGGGGCCGCCACCTCTAAGTGGAAGCATGCGTCCGAAGTCCCGGAAGCCAGAGCCGCCGTTCTCTCGGTTGAGAAACGTCCTGGCCGCTCTCCCAGAAACCGGGGATCACGGCTTCGAGGGGCTGATCGCCGCAGCCTGTAGCCAACTCGCCGGTGTCCCGTTCCGCCTCGTCGGGTCCGGGCGGCAATTCGGTCGCGACGCCGAAGGTGCTGTCAGCGGCGGCGCCATCCTCGTCGAAGCGAAGCGCTATACGACCCGCTTGTCCTACGCCGATCTCTCGACGAAGCTCATCGAGGCGCTCGAGCGCTCGCGCCGTCATGTCGAGGTATGGTGCGCTGCCGCCACGGTGGCCCTGGACGCGGCCGACGCCGGTGATCTGCGCTTCATGGGAGAAGCGCGCGGCACGACGGTGCTCGTTCTGGACTGGACGCAGCCCGTGCCGCCGCTCGCCGTGCTCCTGGCGACTGCCGCTGACGCCGTCGTCGACTGGTTCTCACGATGCGCGCCAGAGTCCGCCTCCGAGGTCGAGCGCGACCTCGTCTCGGTGCGGGCACACCTGCTCTACGCCGACCAAGCCGGTGCCCTGAGGGCCGAGTTTCGCGGGCGCTCGCTCGGCCTTGCCTCGGCACGACGGCTCAACGCGGCCTGGATGCAGCGGCACCTCTCGGACGCCAGCCTCGCGGTTCACACCTTCAACCAAGTACTGGCTCCTCTCGACCCGTCGATGCGACCAGTTCCCCTGACCCGCGCGCGCCTCGAAGCGCGCGTTCGCGACGCGATCGGAACCTGGAGCCCTGATCCGAGCGTGGTCGTCCTTACCGGAGCACCCGAGAGCGGCGCGGGTGGACGCGGCGACGAGGGCGTCGGCAAGACCTGGGCGGCTGTGCGCTCCTGGCTGACCTTCCCGGACAGCGCAGACCGCCCGCGACCGCTCCTGCTCTTCATGGCTTCGCACATGTGGCGGGACGGCGACGAGAAGACGCCCATGGCGCTCCTTGCGCGGCTCGCGGCCGAGCAGACGGGTGTTGCCACGGCCGGGGCGTCGGAACGCTGGCAGGCCAAGCTCGAGCGCTGGCTCACGCGTTCCGATGATGCCGTCGAACAAGTGCCCGCGATCCTGCTCGTGCTCGACGGCGTGAACGAGCGCACGCACCATCCTTGGCCCGCATTGATTTCCGCACTCGTGCGCGAAGCGTGCTCGAAGGCGCTCAAGATCGTCGTTACGACCCGCCGTGGCATCTACGAACGCGACCTCGCTGCCCGTCTCGGACGCGAGCAGCAGGTCATCACGGTCGAGGCGTTCTCTGACGAGGAGCTCGATCACGTCCTCGAGCAGGCAGGACGGGCACCGACGTCTGTTCGCGAGCCGCTGCGCGGCTTCCTGCGCAACCCGCGCGTACTCTCGGTCGGGCTCGATCTCCTTGACCGCATGGACCCTGACGAAGTCAGCGTCGAGCGGCTCCTGTTCGAGTACCTGCGCAGGCGGCAAGAGGTACGCAGTCGCGGCGGCGCCCACACTCCCGAGCAGTTCGCCCGGATGCTCGTGCATCACGCACGTGAGATCAGGGAACGGCTCCTTGACCAGATTCCGGCAAGGCGCGCGGTCGAGTTCGACGATCGAACGCTCCACCAGCGACTCGGGCTGCCCGCCGGATCACCGAGCGTCGTCGCGGATCTTGGGGAGATCATCGACAGCGGCTTCATCCGGATCACCGACTCCGCGCGAGGTAGCTATGCACTGCGCGAGCACGGCCGGACGCTCGGTCTCGGCCTGCTCGTGATCGATGAGCTCGAGGATGCCGCTCGCGACGAGGGAGCGAAGCTCGATCAGGTCCTGACGACGATCGTCGACCCGATCCGTGCGATCGACGAGACCGCGCTCGTGCTGCTTGCCGCGCTCGATGTCGCGGCAGCTGACCGCAGCATCGGCGACCAAGTCGTGGAAGAGCTGCTCCATCAGGTTCTCACGCTGCAGAACATTCCGGGTGGCCCGCGGACGCGCATATTCTCGGGGCTCGACGAACGCACCGACGCCTTCCTGGCCGTCGCCGGCCGCCTCTATGGCGAGCACGCGCGTTTCGGGCGTCGCGAGTGGATGAAGGACGCGCTCCTCGCCGCTCGCGATCGGCCGGCGACGGCCAGCCGGATCGATCGCGCTGTTCGTTGCTGGCTCCGCTCCTGGCAGTCCGAGCCCAAGGCGCCGAACTTGGATGGCTACCCAGAGGAGCAGGCGCGCCGCGCCCGGGCACATCACAACGAGGCGGAGCGCCGGCATCGGCAGGATATCGCGGACCTCGCCGCAGCCGAGCGGGCATTTATCGACCGCGAACTCATCCCACTGCCGCACGACTATGCCCAACGCCTCGACGAACTCGCGATCCCACTTCTGGCCGGACGATCGCTGCACGACTTCGCCGATGACCTTTTCGCGTGGTGCGTGGCTGTCTCCGCGGGTTGGCAAGCTGGCGGATCGTTGGAGACAATGTACTGGCTTCGCAGGCTCGATTCGGTCGGCTGGGCGGCGACCACACGTGCGATCGGCGCGCAAGTCGCGGCGTTCCTTCAGCCTGATCGGTCTCGCATCTTCCAGTGGGCGATCGAATATGCCCTGAGTGGAAGCAGTGACCCTGCACAGGCGCGCATGGCGGAGGACGTCTGGCTCTCCGAAGAGGAGGGCCCGCGACGCCAGCGGACAAGACCGGCCATCGAGCTCCCGGATGTCGATCCTCTCGACCCTGAAGCCGCGGAGCCGAACGACGGGCTCGATGAGCTGATTCCACGTTATCGCGCTTGGACGGAAGACCGTGGTGGCGAGCCACCGGCGGTGCTGATGCGGAGCTTCGATTCGCCCTTCGTGCGCGCGCGACTTGTCTTATGTCGCTTCAGGGCCGCGGCCGTCGCCGAGATCCACCGGGATCTAGCGGCGCGTTGCAGAACGATCCCCGGTGTCTCGCCCACGGTGCTGGCGAACTTCTTGAGGCACGACACCGCCATCCTTGCACCCGTCACGGGCGCTCTCATCGACTGGCTGGCGGACCTGCGGGCGCGGAGAGACCTCGGGTTCAAGGAGGTTGATGCCCCAACCCTCTTGCTTGCATCAGTGCTGCCGCATCTCGATGCCGAATTGCAGTTCGACCTCCACGCCGGGCAGCGAGCCGACGCTGCGGACGCCTTCTGGCTCGGACGGATGTTCAAGCCGATGGCCGCCAAGCTCGTTGGTGAGAAGCTGCGTGCCGTGGCCCCGACGAGGTCTCCGCTGCAGGCGAGATTGGCACTGATTGCAACGGCCGATGCTGGCAGCGGTGCGGCAGCGGTGCGGCAGGCCGCGCGAGAGGCTCTCGAGAGCATGGACGCCATCCTGAGAGCGGCGGCATTCCGCGCTATGACGCGCGTCGGCGGTAAGGATGACGACGCACGCTTCGCTGCGACATGGCGCAGACGTGACGATCTCGTCGACGAAGCACAGGTCCGTGAGGATTTCTGGGGTTCCCTGTGGCTCAGCCGCGTTCACGGAGTCAGCGACGATCCGACGGTCCTTCGCATGCTGAATCCTGCGCTCCGAAGCATTGCTCTTGAACGTGCCGGTCCCCGGGTATTGGAGGCAGCGATCGACAACGTGATCGAGGTGCTGGGCGAGGCAGATCTGCGAGGCCTTCTGCCGAACGGGCTCGATGTCGACATCGTCCGATCCGACGACGTCCCCTCAAAAGGCGATCCGTGGGGGAGCTGGCATCGGGTCGGGTTCCCGATCCAGGACGAGGAGTTCGAAGCTGTCGACGGCTCGCGTCAACGCGTCCGCGACATGCGCGACTTCTCAGCCTTGAGACGCAGGCTCGAGGCTGCCGGACGCGAAGTCCTGATGTACCCATTCACGAGCGCAGCCCTCGACCGTGCTGGCACGAGGGCACCCGCAGCAGTCGAACGATTGATCGAGAGGGTTGAGGGTCTCGCGCGAACGGAGAGAGCCGCGCTCGCGGCAGTTCTAGCGCACGATCTCGGCCGCATACTCTCCTACACATGCCCGGAGCGAGCGACGGCGCTGTTCGCGCTCTACGAAGCCGTGCAGCCGATCCTCCCAGAGGTTATGCCGACCAGTGGGCTTCCTCGATCGACGCTTCTGATCTGGCGAAGTGCCGGCCAGAGCGAGATCGTCACGCTCCGCCATCGACGGTTGGACGCGGCGTCGAGCGACCTGCTAATCGCGCGCGAGGTCCTCGCGGCCGAGATGGCGGGTCGCCATGACGAGATCGTAGATTATGTCGCCGAGCGGCTGTCCGGGGATCACCCGGCGGAACTCGCGCGAGCGATCACGGTCGCCGGGTTCGCAGGCTCGGATGACGGCCTTCAGCACGCCTTCGCGGACGAACGTTTCCGAGACGGATTCCTTGAGCGCGTCGCGGCTGCCGCCAGGCACAACTTCGAGACGGCACGATGGGCCGTTCATTGGCATCGCGCGGCAGCGGTCGCTGAAGACCCTGTTGATGTCTGGCGCTTCGTTGAGCTCGCGTCCGCCTGCGCTGACGCTCGCTGCGTTCTATGGTCCGATGAGAGGGAGGGCAGCTATTTGTTTGAGTGCCTCCGACCGACCATACATGGTCTGTATGAGGCAGCGGCGCGGCACCACAACAATGAACACCGTAAGACGCTGTTCGGGCACAGCAAGCCGCTGCACCAAGTCGGTGACGGTCTTCCCAGCCATGTCTCGGACGATTGATGGACCGTGCGCGCCCTTCGCTCAGTGAACACGAAGCGTCGACGCCGCATGGCCAAGAACGTCGTCTTAAAAACGATTCGGATAGGTTTATGTGCCTGAATGGCAGGAACGATCTTCCGGCTCGGGGCAATTCAAGTCTTCACCGCCATGGAGAACTATCCTCCGCCACACATGCACGCTCGTCACATGGTGCAGGGGTGGGTCGCCTAGTTCCGCTTCTCGTTCCGCTCAGATGTAGCGGCGCTCTATATGTTCAAGCAGCGGGGTCGAAACATGCCATCGTGGATGGCCCCGCGCACGCCTGCTATAGCGCTATGACGGGCGCGCAGGCGAGCCTCTCGCTTTCGCTCATCTCACGGCCACGCCTCTTTCGGGTATTCCCTAATTACTGACCGACAGCCTTGATCGTCACCGACTTTTCGACTCGGAGTCCTTAGTACGCTGCCGCGATTTTGCTGGTGTTGGACTGCTCTTGGTAGCTTCTGACAACACACGCCGAGCGCGAGGCGACTTTGCCGGGGCTTCGCAGAAAGCCAGCAATCTCTGCGCATACGCTACCGAGGCCTCTGCCACCGCCCCTTTCGTGACGAGGAACACCCATCCGAAAAGGAAGATGGTGAGTGGGATGCAGATTGCGACGCCGAGCCATAAACGTTCGCCTGTAGGCATCGCCAGCGCAAGAAGGAGACCATGCACCCCCAGCGCGGTGACGCTCAACGCAATGCCGAACGGCTTGAGACCTAGGAGATTACGTTGGAACCCGTAAGATATGTTTTCGTCGAGAAGAAGAGCTGACCCTGCACTTATTCGACTGTACTCCAGCAACCAATCGACCGCCGATCGTGCGCGGCGGAAAGCCTCCTCCGGCCCCACCTTTTCCTCGTCAGCCGTCGATAGTGTCCTGTCATGACGTAGCAGGAAGGCGTGATAGCGAGCCTTGGTCTCAGCCACGAGCGTGTCGTCGGAGTGCGTCAGGAGCTTGGCGGTATGATCTCGACCTACCTTACGTTCGAGTCTGCGCTCTACGACCCTTCCACGATTTCTCGCAAGTTGCGCCATGGCGTAGAGCACGCCGCACGCGCTGCCGACGGCCATGATAGAACTTACGACGGACCATGCCCCTGGGTACCAGTACAGGGCGACACAGAAGGTTGGGAGCAACGCCAGGAGTGCTGGCTTCAAACGCGCGTTCAGTTCGTAGCGGCTCAGGCCGACGTGCCGGAGAAGGTCTGTCATTCGGCCACGCGCTCCATCGCCAATGCAGAAAAAGCCTGTGCACCGAGTTCGGCGGATAGGAACGAATAGCCGTCGGGATGGGCGATGAGCATGAGCACCGGGAAGAATTGGCGGAGCGCCAAACGTGCAGCGGTCGCAGCATCCAAGGCTGATGGGCCACTCGGCACGAGGTGGCTGTGCCAGGTCCCCAGGACGTAGAGCGACCCGCCACTCTCCTCGAGAAGCTGACGAACGGATTGCCTCAGGCCCTGGACGCCCAGCACGAAACGTTCGGCGGAAAAGACGCTATCGGGCGGAGCGGGCAACAGGTCGACGATCTGGAAGGCCTCTCCGACCTGCGAGTAGCGGCCGACGATTACTCCCCCCGTCTCGACGCCGGGACGCGCGGCGATGGCCGCTCTGATCTCCGAGTCCACCCTTGGGCTGATCCTGACCTCGACGGCGGCACTCCGCACCACGATGCGGGGTTCGATCTCGGCCGACGTCCACGACTGAGAAAGCCCGTCAGACAGGATATGCCCGACGTGCAAGTTTCCTTGCGCAGGCGCCTCACCTCGCCCGAGGTAGCCGCATACCGTCTGAGCCAGACCCGCTGCGAGCGCGCTGAGGCGGTCATCAGGCATAGGGAATGTCAGGGCACCGCAGCCCTGTCCGATGTCGATTGCCTGCGCCTCGGCACTGAAGACGCTGGTCCTGAGCCCTTCGTCCTTGGCGAGAATGCGGTAGGACTCCGCAGCAAGGTCGCTCAGGTTGGGGTTACCGTTCACCCCTTCGAAGGCAGCGTAAGCGACGCTTCCTGCACCGAGGAGGTGAGCGTCGGCGAACCTCGGCCTTGCCTCCCACTCACGGAAGGAGACGACCTCGCGGAGCAGGCTGGAGCCGGTCGTGTTCACGACTAGGCGGCAATCGCCGAGCTCCGCGCGTCCCTCAGGGGAGGCACACAGTTCCTCCACGCTGCCAATCTCGAAACGCGGCTCCTGTCGGAAACCCAACAGGGTATGCGCCAGGACCTGCGCCTTGTACGCCATGGCCCCGCCGCGGACGTCCGGCTCCGGCAGCAAGGCGTGACGAGCGTAATTGTGCGGCGCCATTGATGCGCGGTCCACCATGTCCGTCGGCCCGAGGCCGCGCCTCGCTGCATGGACGGCGATTTTCGATCCGACACTGCCGCACCCGAGAAGCGCCCAGCGTGGCCTGTCGGCTTCTACCGGATCGCCGGACGCTCGACGCAGGAGGTTCACTGAGATGTCGTCGCGGACTCCGCAGAGGCGGACGTTTCCGATCCCCCTCAGCAGAGCGTCGCCGGGCTCTAGGTCGAGGAGGTAGGGACAGATCTCAATGCTTGAGGTGCTGCCGACGAGAGCGAATGGCCGACGGACGAGAAAGATGACAGGCAACGGACAGGCCTGGAACCTGCCCTGATCCAACCGAAACGCGATATGATCGAGCTTGGCTCTCAACGTTTGGGCACATCGGTACAGCGTAGCCCGCTGGATGAGATCCTCGAACGTCTCGACGTTCTCCGGAACAGCCGTGTCGATCACCGTCGGAGATCCGTCGGAGTCCGGGCCTGAAACCACCAGGGCGATGCCCCGGCCCCTGGCGGCCGTCTCCGATATCTTCGTTTCGCTGCATTGAGCCCTGGCAGGATCGACCCGGACGGCCGGATTGAGCGCGACCCGCATCATCCGCTTGCCGTCGCCGAGGTCGAACCGGAGGTAGTCCGTAGCAACGACCACGCACTCGCCTGACGGAACCGCCAGCTCCCGGATCACGTCGGGATCGAGGATGATCTCGTCGTCGAGGCGATTGCGCCGGACAGGCTCCCAGCCCTGCTGCGGGTTGTTCAATTGCAGCATGGCGGCCTTGTCGAGCCAGTCCGCGAGTTGGTCGAGATAGCCCGAGAAGCCGCGGGCCTGGATAAGCTCGGACGGGAAGGCTTGTACGACGCAAGGCTGCGGCGGCAGCCCAAGCGATTTGGGCACCGGGAGGAGGTGGGGATGGGTGCGGTCGAAATCCGCCCGAAGAAAAGCCCGGGGCGAACCCTGGGGGAAATCCGCCGGGAAGCGAATGGTGACGCTCTCGACGGACCGGACGCCGCTCGGACTGACACCGGCGATACGCCAGGCGGACGGCAGCTCCTGCGCGATGTCCAGTTCAGCCCAGACTGTTCCGTCCTCCTGCGATCCCTCGACACGCACGGCGCGTACGGCCGGGTGAGCTGTGGAGATCCGCAACGCCCTGAGGACGGCGGGTGCGATCGAGGCATCAGCCATGGGCCAGGGCCTCACTGCCGACACCCGTGGCAAGGCCGCCGGCCACCCCCGGGAGGAGACGGGACGGCTTGACACCGAAATAGCTGATGCTGATCTCCAGCGGATCGTCGCCCGGCTCATCCGCGACACACCGGAAGGGGCCGAGGACGGGTTTGAGGATCGCCTCATATTCCCGCTTCGCGCGGATGCAGGGAGGATCGCGGTTGTCGTCCAGGATGGCGTTGCTGCTCGAGACGATGATCGCGCCGGACGCTGCCTGCGCGAGCGCCGACCTTGCCCGTTCCGACACCACGGCCTTCTCGCGCTTCTCCGACCAGCTATCCCAGGAGAGGCTGTGCCAGCTGCAGTGATGCGGCGCCATCAGGACATCATAGGTCAGCTCCTGGTCCGTGTACCTGTCGCGGACCCTCTCCCAGATGGCAACCTCGGCGTCGCCGCCGAACAGGAAGCGCCCGGCGGTAGGATTGCCACCGGCCGCCAGGGTCAGCCGCACGATCACGCTGGAGTTGTTTTTTGAGAGGACCTCCGCCTCCGCGTCGTCATCGGCGAGCATCGGCGCCAGAAGCAGCCCGGAGAACGCCGCATCGGTTACGCCGCAGATCGTCGAGAAAACCGATCCGGCCGAGACGAGGATCGGCAGGAGATCGTCCGTCTTGCCGTCGACGTCCTCGCCCAGGATCTGAATGCGGTCGCCATCGGCGAGCCACCCCTGTGCCCGGAACAATCGGACCCGGCGGCGAGCCTCGTCGCGCCATGCCTGCGCATCCTCGCACAGGGTATGCCCGCCCTTGGCGTTCTTGCGATCGGCACGGCGGAAGACGATCGGCGACGACCACATCTCGCGAATAACGATCTTGTCGTCGGCCTTCACCCACGAGGAAGGAGGGCCGAGGTGGAAATGGCGCCGCAAGCCCGCGCAATGGTCCTGGTCCGGATGCGTGAGCAGGAAGGCATCGACGAACAGGCGCCCGCTGGCATCGCGGGTGAGGCGGTCGCGAAGCTGGGCGCCAACGTCTGGGGCCTCATCGTTCGGATCGTCGGCCGCGACGCCGATCTTGCAGTCGATAAGGAGACGACGGCCGCTTTCTAGCAGCATGAGAGTCATGTCGCCGTTGCCAACCTTGAAATGGGTAGTCTTGGCGGACATCGCCGTCTCCATGAGATTGTTTAGACCAGACAGCTGACAGGGTTGCTGTTGATTTCGCCCGCCGCTCGATCTCAGGCGTTCGGCGTGTCGCGTCCGTCCGGCTCGCGGGCCACTCCCTTGAAAGGAGTGCCATCGTCCTTGACGCTCATGAGGTGACCCGTGCGCTCATCGCGCTTCTGCCAATGTCCGTCAGGACGCTGGAACTGCGTTCTCCCGGTCACTGCTCCCCGACGAAAGCCGTTGCCCGTGTTCTTCGCCATCTCCAGCCCTTCGTCGTTGAGTTGCAGCGCAATGCGGCGCACCTGCGTCGCATGCATAGCGGCACCTCCATCATAGGCGTGCCAACCGCTTTGATGATACATCCTGTATCGCTACTCCGAACAAAGTGGGCGCCTTGTTCTTCGGTGTCAAGGGACCTACGATACGCCTACAGCGAACAAGGGGACAACGCGGATATGGCCATACATGGACGACGGCATCGATGAGTTTCGGTCCAAGGATCAAGGAACTTCGGATCGCTAAGCGAATGACGCTCGACCAGCTCGCTGCCGCGACGGGGTCTTCCAAGAGTTATGTGTGGGAACTCGAGAACAAAAACCCTCCGCGACCGTCAGCAGAGAAACTGTCTGCTATCGCTACCGCGCTTGAGGTTACGGTAGACTATCTCCTTGGGTCTGACAGCCAGTCTCTCGGCGATGCACAAGATCAGGCTTTCTTCCGAGAGTACAGTGGTATGAACCCGGACACGAAGCGGCAACTCCGGGAGATCGCCAAGACACTAGGCGGTAAGCGGCCGACATGAAAGGTGCCCTGCCACAGCCTCTTAAGGAGGCGAACAATCTGACGATGATGCTGGACACCGTGCTCGGGCTGAACAGGTTCGAGAATGGACCGGTCGATGTCGAACGCTTGGCCATCGAATATTCCGCAAAGACGGCACCAGCGACTCCGATCCGCGAGGTCATCGACCGCGACCTGCCCGGCTGTGTCGGCGCCCTCGTCTACTCCGATACCCCTCCGCGGCAGTGGGGCATTGTCTGCTCGGCCGGACAGTCCGCGGGGCGCCGCAACTTCACGATCGCCCATGAATTCGGGCACTACGTCCTCCATCGCAGGATGATCGAGGACGGGGGCGAGTACGACGGCGGCATCTATTGCGACGAGGGTAACGTCCACCGTGGAGAAGGACCTGATATCGAGCGACAGGCCGATCAGTTTGCGGCCAATCTTCTCATGCCCTTTAATGACCTACGGAATTTGCTTTCGGCGCGGACGCGTCCGGACTTCGAAGTTCTTGGAACTCTTGCGACCCGTTACGGCGTTTCCCTGACCGCTGTGATCCTGCGGTGGCTCGAGTTTACGCAGACCCGGGCCTTGGTGGTCGTTTCGAACGAGGGATTTGCGCACTGGGCCAAAGCCAGTGAAGCGGCCTTCAAAAGTGGGGTCTTTATCGCCACACGGGCAAACGTCTACGAATTGCCCTCAGCTGCAACGGCGGTGACGGGAGACCATTCAGACGAAGCGAAGACCGGCATTTTGCGACCCGGTGGATGCTGGTTCAGCGAACCTGTGCTCGAGATGTGTATACGGTCTGACCGCTATGATCGAGAGATCACTCTACTCCACCTCGAGGACAACGGTCCGTATCATCATGATGATGAACCGCTCGAAGATACTATAAACCTCTTTCACAGAACCGACAGAAATCGGAGACTTGATAAAACTTAGAGACGTTCAAACGCCGCGCACCTCGTGCGTCCTCGGCGCAGCTTATGGTGGGACTAGCAACGCGGAACCCGTTCCGCCAGCGGATCGACACCAGACAGGGCCAAGACCCGTTCTACGGGGCTTGGGGAGCAAAGCGACGAGAGCCGCGGTGCCGCCCGCAAGGGCGGCAGGCGCCATCCTCCCTTCGTCGGGCAACCGCGAGCTGGCCTACCTGACGTCGCTGACCTGACCCTCCTGTCGTACCAGAAGCGTGAGCTTCTAAACTGGGTATCGTCCGCACTCTGAAACTGTGCCAGCATCCGAAGGGGAGAAGGAAGCGCACATGGAAGGGCACAATCTCGAACGACTGAAGGCTCACATACTGCCCCGGTCCGTCGCGCAAGAGTTCAACGCGGCGCGATCAGAGTGGGATCTGATGTACGTCGAGATCAGCGATGAGCCTGACCATTGCCCATGCGGGCAGCAAATTTTCGAGCATTGCTACATCCGCAACCGTCTCACGCAAAGCGAGACCTATGTCGGAAACGTCTGCATCAACCGGTTTCTGGGCATTGACACTGGCAACCTCTTTGATGGCTTGAAAAGGATCCGCGACGATCCTTCCGCGAACGCAAACGAGTCCTTGATCGAATACGCGAGGCGGAACGGGTTCCTTTTCGACAAGGAGTATCAGTTTTTGCATAGTACCAAGCTCAAGAGGAAACTCAGCGGTCCACAATTGCGTTGGAAACTAAAAATCAACCGCCGCATTCTCGATCGAACAGTAGTCCGTCGGCGAACGGATAGGCCGGGGACGTAACGCGTTCGGAGCAGCATCCTTGGTTACATTCGACGGATGGAGAAGGTGTGCCATGTGGACTGTCGTCAACTTCGGGAAATGGCAGGACAAGGGTAAGACCCTGCCGCAGATCATCGTGAGCGATCCCGACTGGTTCTTCTGGGCGGTGGAGACGAACAAATTCCTCGGGTCATTGAAGACCGAGGCCGCGACGCTGGCGCGACGGGCGCAGTCGATCAAGCTGCCGGCAAGCTTTGGAGGCGATCACTGCATTCAGTATATGCTGACGCCTGATGGAAAATTTGCCGACTTCAACATCATTCCGTCTGATCAGTCAGCACACCTCGGATCGAGTTCAGAGATACGACGTTCGCATCTCAGTCTTCGCATGCCACGTGAGATCAACAAGTACGACAAGCTTGGGGGCAGACAGATTATCAGGACCTTCAAGTACCATTGGTTCAACAACAAAAATCTGACGAAAAAGGCCATCGAGACTTTCTTTGATACGGCTTCCCATTTTGCAAAGCCGTAGCCGGCGAGAGAGGATCGGCGCACCTCGGGGCTCTTGCGTAGGGTCGAACAAGCCTACAGATATCGGCCCAAAGTGGGTCGTCCAGCGGCTTGCCTCACCTGAGCGCCTACGGGTTCCAGACCACGAGGCGTGAAGGACTGGTATGGGCATCGAGGTGTCGGCCACGAAGGTCGTGACGGTCAACGACGCTCACCAGAATGGTGTTGATACGTCGGTAGAAGCGAACCCCACTCGTGGGCGACTGAAGGGCATCCGGCTCACCCACGTCTTCAGTCGCAACCGGAAAGGTGGCCGCCGCGACGACGGCAATCCTCTGATGCATGCGCTGAAGGGGCGACGGGGGTATTCCATCATGCCGTTCTGGGAGCAGCAACTCCTGACGCGCGCGGAGCATATCCTTGCGAAGGCGAGCGAGGACCTGCAGGGCTTTGACCACTGCATGCCGATTCCGTCGTCGTCAGCGTTCTGCGCTCGCTTTGCTGCTCTCGTGTCGGCGGCGTCAGGAGCACCGCTTCTGGATCCCTCATTCCTGTGCAAGAGGCAGGTCGGCGAGCTCCTGGCAGAGGCACGCGCCGCCCCCCCCCAAAAATGCGTCCTGGCTTGAAAGGGGATTTCAGCTCTCAGCTGCACGCGTGGGAGCAGATGGACCCGACATCGATCTACCAGGCGAAGGACATCGACGTTAGCCTGCGCCAGTTCTTTGGTGCTTTTGCGCTAACAGGCGATCCCCCGGAGGTTCGGGGCACGCGCATTCTGGTCGTGGATGATCTGTTCGCGAGCGGGTCATCGCTCCTAGCTGTGAGGGAGATCCTTCAGAACCGACTCGGTGCCGAGGTCGCGTGTGTGTGCTTTCTCAGCGGTGTGTAAGGCCAAGATCGTTACCTTGACCTGGCGGGCCGGGGCGCTTAGATAGAAAACGCGTTGGAGATATCCACGACCTTGTATCAACCTCAGGGTCGTTAAATATGAGGCAAGGCCTGAAAACCTTGCAGGTCCGTGCTGGCACCGTGTCCCGAGGTCATACCCGTAAGGGGAAAGTATCGGGAAGCTGCGAAGCGGGTGGCAAGAATACGGAAGGGGAGGCTGAAAAGCCTCCCTTTTTCGTGTTCGGCTCCCGCATGGTGTAAGCCGATTCGGCGACTTCGCTTTTTACAGCCTTCGCCGTTCTGCAGACTTAGCGGCCCCATGTGGGACCGACTAATGCTTGAACTTGATATTTCGAACACAAGACACTCGAATCATGCTCTGTTCTGGAGCGTTGCGAGCTTCCTGGCAGCACCACGCTGTGCCCTTAGACGCTCGCCGTATCGGGCTGGCATCGCCGGAGTCTTCCAGGATCCAGCTTGCATCACCTCGAGCAGTTCGAAGCCGGCCGCGAACATGTCCTGCGTCGCCCCGACCCGCGTCGAGTGCCCGGACGGCAGGCGCGCCAATTTCAGCCCGGCCGCCGTCGCGAGATCACGAAACACCCGCGCCACCTCCCCTCCCCCGAGCGCAGCCGCGCCGATTTGCCCGCCCTTTGTCAGCGGCCGGAACAGCGGCCCGCTCTCGAGGTGCGCGGCCGAGAGCCAGGCCGCGATGTGCTCCATGGTGTCCGGGGCGAGGTACTTGATGGCCCCCTCCCCTTCCTGGTCGGCTTTCGAGCGCCGCACCAGCACGGTGCCGGAGCCGTCCGCGCCCTTGTGCAGATCCCCTATATATAAAGAGACGAGTTCGGAGCGGCGCAGCAGCGTGTCGTAGGCGACAGCGACCAGCGCCGCGTTGCGCAGCGCGATCAGCGGCGTCTCGCGCTTGGCCTCCATCACGCGCCGATGCAGCCGCCCAGGTGTTTTGACCTCCAGCATGCGCTCGACGCTGGTGCGGTTGAGCGGCTCGGCCTGCTTCTGACGCCGTCCCTTGGCCCGGTTCATCCGCTTCACCGCCAGCCGCACGATCTCGTCAGAGCAGGGGTTCTGTAGACCGGCCGCCCGGTGCAGCGCCGCGATCGAGGAGCGGTAGCGCTCGACCGTGGCGCGCGCCTTCATCTCTCCCTGCATGTCGATGAAGGCGGCGACCGTCTCCGGCGTCGCCGGCAGCATCGCCCTCCCCTCCCCCCGGCACCAGGCGGCGAAGATCCGGCTGTCAGCGGCGAGCGCACGGACCGTGTTGTCGGCGAACGCGCCGCGCGCGGCTCGCGCGTGCTGCTCGAGCCGCTCGATCAGGAGGTCGAGACCGGGCGGCAGCGCGTCGGCGAACGGGACCGGCGGAGCGAACGCGTCGCGCGTCGGCTCGGGGGCGGAATCGGCGGCGTCTAGCTCCATGGCGGGAGCTTAGCCATTCAGATCCTAACGATCCACAAATTTCCCACGATAGCTCCTATTATCAGAGGCAATTTGAGACGGAGTGATGTGCCTCAGGGCGCAGCGCAGCGTTCAGCCACGGGCCGATCGATGGCTCACCGTCGTCACATCCATCGATCCATAAAGTGACATCGAATCAGATATGGCACGAGAGCTCGATATGATATGATCGGGTCCGCTCTGCTGATTGCATGGGATTGCCATGACATTTGTCACTGACGTGAAGTTGGCTGCCAACGGACGAATGGTTCTCCCGCAGGCCGTGCGCGAAGCGTTGGGTGTGACGGGTGACACACGCATCATCGTCACCGTCGATGGCTCAGAGGTGCGTCTGTCACCGATCGCGAACGTCGTTACCAAGCTCCAAGCCCTCTACCGCGAGCATGTCAGACACGACGCGGACACCGCGGCGTTTCTGGAGGAACGGCGCGTTGACGGCAGCGATGATCAGGATGCCAAGGCGTGAGCGCGGTCGTCTTCGATACCTCTGCCGTCATCGCGCTTCTGCGCGGCGAACCGGGAGCGCCCATCGTCGCAGGTCGTGTCGGCCAGGCCGCCATGTCCACCGTCAACCTTCAGGAACTGATCAAGGCGCTGATCCTCCGAGGCGTGGTTCTTCCGGTGATCGAGGAGATGATTCAGGAACTGCGCCTTGACCTGCACGCACACGATCGCGAGGCGGCCTTCGCCGCAGCACGGCTGACGGAAGCGACACGTTCACACGGGAGTGGGCTCGGCGATCGGACCTGCATGGCGCTCGCCATCAAGCTCGGCGTGCCGGTCCTCACCACGGATCGAGCCTGGGCGAAATTGAAGATCCCTGGGCTCACGGTCGAGGTCGTTCGTTGATTGATCCCGATCTGACTGGTGCTTCGGAACTTACCAGGGGAAAAGCTGGTGCATGGCCGTTGTTACGGGCAGTCGTAAGGCGGGGTCTGGGATGTTGACAGTTATTATCAGTTCGAAGAGCGCATGGTCCCAGATCAGAAGCGAGGTGACACGATCGTGTTTGCCAAAATGTCCGCCGACAAGAGCGGCGGCATCCGACTGGCTGCGCGTTAATTGCACGTACGACTGCCAGTGCTGCCCGTAGCCTTGCCTACCAAACTGACGTCGTGGCCGCTCCGCTTCACCGGGCAGTTCGACTTCTTCGCAGCCGAGGGCTGAACCATCGAAACGCGCGATCGGCATTGCCAGTGGCGACGACGTCCGTCAGGGGATGCGCGATGTCCGTCCTGACCGATCGTCAACGCATTGAGCTCGCGCTGCCCGCCTATCTGCTGTTCGCGCTCAGCAAGCTGCCGGGCGTGTTCGCCCCGGCCGATCCAGCCCTGGCCGAGCGAGCCGAGGCCGACATCGCCGCGTTGTGCGAGGACCTACGCATCGCCTGCCTGGAGCCGTTCGCGGATCTAACACTCCACAAGCAGCAGGCGGTCCTGCGCCGGCTCGACCGCATCGGCAAGAATGTCATGGCCGAGTGGGCGGACCAGTCCTCGCTCAGCCTCGTCCTGACGCTCTGGTACTTCCTGAAGGACCTGGTCGACCGGGAGGTGCTAATCCTATGGCAGGGCTCGGCCATGGATCGGGCAGTGCACACCCTGCTACCGATGTTCGAGCATGGCTTCGAGGAGCATAAGCGGGATGCCGCAGCCCAGGAGCAGGCTGTCCGGTTGCTCGCGCGTCTGCGGGCCGAAGGGCTGTACGGCTGATCAGGCACGCAGCCACCTCCTTGTGCCCTTCCATACTGCGCTCTTATGCGAGCGGCCTCTCGCACGAGGATCATCGCCACCACGGCGATCTACGCCGACGTGATGGGCGCTGAGGAGCGGGAGATAGCCGCAGGCATGTGGTAGGGCATGCAGGAAGCGAAATCGCTAATTTTCCTAGATGCTTGCGGGCTATCGCATAGATCCTGCATCGGAAACGGCCACGCTGAAACCCACTACATATAACCCTTGTTAAAGGGGTTATGCCCCCCCGCTCACCAGCCCTCCCCCCTGTCGTTCTGGTTGTCGAAGATGAAGGCTCCGTGCGCATGGTCGCCGTCGATATCCTGGAGGACGAGGGCTTCACGGTGCTTGAGGTGGCCACAGCGGATGAGGCGTGGCCGGTGTTGGAGCGCTGCAGCGATATCGGCGTGCTGTTCACTGACGTGAACATGCCGGGAAGCATGGACGGGTTGGCGCTGGCCGCGCGCGTGGCCGAGCGCTGGCCGCACATCCGGCTTGTGCTGACCTCGGGCCGTTGCGGTCTCAGCACCCACGAGATCCCCGACCATGGACGGTTTTTGCAGAAGCCCTACCGTCAGCGTGACTTAATCAGCGCCATTGCCAGCGCAGCTTGAGCCGTCCTAGGCGCGCATCGGGTCGTGACCCAGTGCGAGTTTGCGGGTTGTCCCGCAGGGGGTACACGGAGCGAGGTCGATGCCGCTCTTTTATTTCGATGTCCGTACACAACACGGGCTGGACGCCGACGACACCGGTTTGGAGCTAGGGAGCGCTGAAGCTGCGTTTCTGGCGGGGTTTGCCGCCATTCCGGGCATGGCTCTCGATCTGATGCGGCACGGCAAGGCCCCTGGTGGGTATGCCTTCCAAATCAGGGATCGATCGGGCAATCTCCTCTGGGACATCCCCTTTGGCGAGGTTCTGGGCCAAGTGACCGAACTGCCGCGGCGTCCATAATCCAGGCACCCAGGGTGACGTCACTGGGGCTGCTTCGTGCCGGATTACGAGCGGCGTGAGTGGTGATGCTAATGGCGCCGAGAGCGGCTTCGCATCATGATCAGGAGGTCCGCCCGGAACTGAGTGCGGTCCCTCTTCACACCCCCCGCATTCGTCACCTGGACGTTCTGGCAACCGGCGTCTGCCCATCTATCCGCCAGGCACATCGCGCTGCCTGCATGGTGCCGGGTCGCTGAACGAGCGTCAGCACCGCACGTTGCCGAGATGGTGAAGGGAGAGCATGTCAAAGGCGGCATGGTCCGCTTTCATGGGGTCGTGGTTCTCAAGCCCAACCGGTCATACTGGCTTATGTTGCGGACGAGCCTACCGGCGGTCGTTATCCGGCAGGGGCGTGCTGCAGGGTCGGCATTGGCTTTCTAGGTCCGCTTCATCAGAGCAATTTCTAGTTGTGTGTGAAAGTAGGCACTCGGACTAAAATGTTGTCTGGCCAGTGCGTTGCGGATAAAAGGCCAGGATCAAAGAAAGAACGACGTGTGAGTGGGGCGGTCCTGAATTCCCTGAGCCGAGAGGAGCTTGAGGCCGAGAACGTACGCCTGCGCGCGGCCCTGGCGGCGGCTGGCATCGACGCGCAGCAGCAGCGGGTTGAGCAGGCCGAGCGGGACGGCCAGCACCGGTTAGAGTTGGCCTTCAGCCAGGGTGAAGCCGAGCGCGCTCAACAGGAAACCAGGACTGCGCACACAGAGGCTGCGTCCGCTGCAGCCACCCACCGGCGCGACCTAGCGCAATCCGGTGCGGCATTGACCGCCTCACAGGATCAAGTTGCCAGTTTGGGAGCCGCCCGGCTCGCGCTGGCGCATAGTGAGGCCCGTCAGCGCGCGATCTTTGAAAGCGCAGTCGATTTTGCCATCGTGGTCACGGATCGGGACGGGATCGTCACCGACTGGAACTCGGGCGCCGAGAACGTGATGGGCTGGACCGCCGCGGAGATGCGTGGGCAGAGCGCCGCGCGGTTCTTCACGCCCGAGGACCAGGCGAACGGGCGTGTCGCGTACGAGATGCGACGGGCCCTTGAGACGGGTCGCGCCACGGATGAGCGCTGGCACCTCCGCAAGGACGGCCAGCGCTTCTGGGCCTCCGGCGAGATGATGCCGCTGCTGGACGACGCGCGCGTGCACCTCGGCTTCGTGAAGATCCTGCGCGATCGCACGGCGCAGCGGAAGGCCGGTGAACAGCAACGCGCCGATGCCGAGTTCATGCGCAGCGTGCTGGCCGCCTCAGCCGATTGCATCAAGGTGCTCGACCTCGACGGTCGCCTCAGCTTCATGAGCGAGGGCGGTATGCGGGTTATGGAGGTGAGCGACTTCAACCTGATCAAGGGCTGTCCCTGGCCGGATTTCTGGCAGGGACAGGGGCATACTGACGCCCTCGCCGCGTTGGAGGCGGCCAAGGCCGGTGGCGTGGGGCATTTCCAGGGACAGGCAGACACCTACCTCGGCACGCCGAAATGGTGGGATGTACAGGTCACGGCGATCCCCGGTGCGGACGGCCAACCGGAACGGTTGCTCTCCGTCTCCCGCGATCTCACGAGCCAAAAAGCGGCCGAACGTGACCTTGCCTGCAGCGAGGCGCGCTGGCGCGGCCTGTTCGAGGGTATGCAGGAGGGGTTTTTCCTCGGCGAGCTGATCCGCGACGCAGAAGGTCACGCGATCGACTACCGTTTTGTGGAGATCAATCCGGCCTTTGCCCAACAGTCAGGCCTGCCCATCGACAGTGTGGGCAAGACAATCCGGAGCTTCGTGCCCGACATCGATCAATGGCTGATCGATAACTATGCCCGCGTGGTAGAGACCGGCAAACCGACGCTGTTCGAAATCACCGTGCCGGAACTCGACCGCACGTTCGAGGTGCGTGCGAACAAGGAGCAGGATGAGCGGTTCAGCTGCCTGTTTCTCGATGTTACCGCCCGCAGGCAGGCCGACATCCGTCGTGCCGCGATGGCCGAGCTGGCTGACCGGCTTCGCGACCAGAACGATCGGAGGGAGATCTCCCGGATCGCCGCCGAAATCATGGGTCGGACGCTTGGGCTGAGCCACGCCGGGTACGCACAGGTTAATTCCGAGCAGGAAACCGTCACGGTGGCCGAGGCATGGTCCTCGCCCGATCTGCCCAGCATCGCGGGCGTGCACCACTTCCGGGACTACGGCAGCTACATCGAGGATCTGAAGGCCGGGCGGGATGTGGTCATCGCCGACATCACCCGCGACCCACGCACCGCGCCGGATGCCGCAGCGCTGGCCGCCATTAATGTAGCCGCCGTGCTCAACCTGCCGGTGATGGAGCACGGGCGGTTCGTGGCCCTACTCTACGCCCTTCATCCGAAGCCACACGCCTGGTCGCCGGAGGATGTCGCTTTCGCGCGCAACATCGTTGACCGGACCCGCGCTGCGATTGCCCGTGTGGAGGCCGAGGAGCAGCAGGCGGTGCTCAACCGCGAGTTGAGCCATCGGCTAAAAAACACCCTGGCGATCGTGCAGGCGATCACCACGCAAACGCTCCGCAACGCCACCGATCTGAGCACCGTCCGTGATGTCCTAGGCGCGCGCCTGATCGCGCTGGGCAAGGCCCATGACATCCTGCTCACCGGCCAGGGCGAGAGCGCCGATATGCGTGCGGTGATCGCAGGCGCCGTGGAGCTGCACGACGATGAGCGGAGCAGGCGCTTCACGCTGGAGGGCCCGGCTCTGCGCGTCGGGGAGAGCGCGGCCCTGTCGCTGTCGCTGATGATCCACGAACTGGCGACCAACGCCGCCAAGTACGGCGCCCTCAGCGCGCCGGGCGGCCGGGTGCAGATCGCCTGGACCATCAACGGCGGGGCTGGCGAGGAACGCGTGCAGCTCACCTGGCAGGAGCAGGGCGGTCCGCAGGTCACCCCGCCGACCCGCAAGGGGTTTGGCTCGCGCCTGATCGAGCGTGGCTTCGCTGGGGCCGTCAGCGGCGAGGTGGTGACGACCTACCCGCCGGAGGGTGTGATCTGCACGCTGAAAGCCCCGCTGGCGGCTTTCCACCTCGACCTAGCCCCTCACGGCCAATCCACCTCGGCTTGAAGGATCACCGCCGGATGGTGGAACAACCGCACTCCATGGTGCATTGCACACCTCACGTTTGCGTCGAACGCCGCAGCCCCCTTTCCGTCATGCCCGATCCCAGCGACTCGCTGGGGCCAAGCGCAGGACTTCAGACCAACCCGCGCGAAGGGCTATGATCGTGCCGAATTCCCGGCAACCCCTGCAGTCTGCCCCTGCCGCCAGCGCGCCGCTGGTCAGCCTGCGGCGAGACGTTGGCCAGCTGTTCGAGACCGAGCGGCGCCTCAACGCCGTGCTCAACAACGCCTCGGTCTCCATCTTCCTGATGGATGACCGCCAGCACTGCATCTACA
>NZ_LSIX01000011.1:0-6597 GCF_001556475.1 Methylobacterium sp. CCH5-D2
CCCCGGGGTTGAGCCTTGCGGACGGATTCGGGCCGCCCCGCGGTCCCGCCCCGATGTGCGACCGGCCGCGTCGCGAAAGCCGGCGGTGCCTCTCAGGCGTTGGCGGCGAGTGCGTGCTCGTTGCCGTTGAGGCCGGCGCAGAGGTCGTCGACCTCGGCAAGATCAAGAGCCTCGCCCGTGTGGCTGGCGATGGCGTCGATGAGGTGATCCTGGCGCGGATCGAAGGGATGCCCCTGCATCCGGTAGAACTGGTAGTAGCGCAGGGCTGCCAGAACGGTATCGCGCTCGCGGGCGGTTACGGTGAAGTTCTGCATGGGTCTTCTCGTCCCCCTGTGGCTTCAACGAAGGCCTGGGCGCGACCGCGACGACTCGCCCAAGCTCGACGGTTGTACCCCTTGGGACACAGACCGGTCCATGTCTTGACACTTGGCCGACATATGATTCGGGCTAAAAAAGCGCGTGGCGCGCAAGTCAGTGATGCAATCGATCAAGCAAAGTGCATGATCTTTCAGGCATCTAGCCCTCGATACCCCTATAGTCCTAGTTCGGCCAGGAAGGCCGGGACGGTCTCGCTCGCCGGGCCGTAGCGCGCCGCGTCGAAGGCGTCGGCGTTGTCGGAGGGAGCGAGGTTCAACTCGCAGGTGGGGATGCCGCGTGCCCGCGCGCGGCCGACATAGCCGGCCGCCGGGTAGACCGCACCCGAGGTTCCGACCGCGACGAACAGGTCGGCCCGCGCCAGCGCCGCCTCGATCCGGTCGAGGTGCTTCGGCATCTCGCCGAACCAGACCACGTCGGGGCGCAGGGCCGCCGCGCCGCAATGCGGGCAGGCATCGGGGCGCAGGAGGTCGCTGCGGCGCTCCGAGATGCTGCCGCAGGCGACGCAGCGCGCCGTCATCAGTTCGCCGTGCATGTGCACCACCTCCGGCGAGCCCGCGCGCTCGTGGAGGTCATCGACGTTCTGGGTGCAGAGGAACAGGTCCCCGCCCCGCGCGGCCAGGGCGTCCGCGGCGCGGGCGAGCGCCCTGTGCGCGGCGTTCGGCTCGGCCGCCAGCGCGGCGCGGCGGCGGTGGTTGTAGAAGTCGAGCACCAGATCCGGGTCGGCCGCGAAGGCCTCTGGCGTAGCGAGCGTCATCGGGTCGAGGCGGCGCCACAGGCCGCCCCGGTCGCGGAACGTGCCGAGCCCGCTCTCGGCCGAGATTCCGGCTCCGGTGAGGATGAAGATGCGTCGCGGCTGTCCGAGCATGGTGCGCGAGCTATAGCATGGCGGCAGGCCCGCAAGGCGCCCGGCCCCTGCAGCCCCGACGAGTCTCTCCGGATGAATGTTCTCGGCCGCCTCTTCGTGGCATGCCTCGCCCTGCTGCTGGCGATCCCGGCCGGCGCGGGCGTGCTCGTCCTCGCCCTGGTGCTCGACCCGGTGGCGGGCGCGTGGCTCACCGCGGGGGCGCTGGCCGGCATCGACGGGGCGCTCGCCGACCTCTCCGCGGGGCTGCCGCCGGAGGGGCTTGCGCTGCTGCTGGCGGGCCTCGCCCAGGTGCTGTTCTGGCTCCTCGTCGTGCCACCGCTGCTCGTCGCGGCCGTCGGCGAGACCCTGCGCCTGCGCGGCTCCGCCTGGTACGGGCTCGGCTGCGGCCTGCTCACGGCGGCGCTGCCCTGGCTCGGTCGGGGCGCCGCCCGGCTCGGCAGCGCGCCGCTGGCCGAGGCGCGGCTGACCGCGGTCCTGTTCCTCGCAGGGGCCGCCGCCGGCCTCGTCTACTGGCTGGTCGCGGGCCGGCATGCGGGCCCGGGAGAGCTCCGCCGGGGCTGAGCGAGGTCCGCACGTTCGAGACGCGCGCCGAGGGGTTCGCGCGTGACGATTCCGTGTCGTTGCGCACGCCGTGGCCGCGGGGGCGGGATGCCCGTGGCTCTGACGGCCGTCCAACCTTGACGGGAGCCATCGGGGCCGCCCGACAAGGGGACGCGATGACCGGATTCGGCTCGAACCTGCGCGGCTGCGCGCGGGCTGTGCTCGCCGCTTGGCTCGTCGCCGCCGGCGGCCCGGCGCTCGCCGCCTCCGCGGCCCAGCCCGGCCAGACGGTCGGCCTGCCGGTCGGCGCCCAGCTTCCGGTGGGCCTCTACTTCGTCAACCTGTCGAGCTTCGGCGTCCGCGGGACCCTGCCGCGCGAGTCCGCGACGAACGTCAACCTGCCGACCTTCGCCTGGGCGACGCCCTGGACCGTCGCGGGGGCGCGGCTGCAGTTCTTCTTCACCCAGCCGGTGGCCGCCGCGAGCCCGCAGGGCACCCCCTACCAGAGCGGCATCGGCCAGCCGCTGCTCGCCGCCCAGCTCGCCTGGGATCTCGGGGGCGACCTCGGCGTGAGCTACCTGTTCGGCGGCTACCTGCCGATCGAGACCCGCTTCCTGACCCAGTCGGCCTCGCTCAGCCACCGCTTCGCGGCGAGCTACACCGGCAACGACTGGAACCTGACCGCGAACCTCCTCTACGGCGTCTTCATCGACGCGCGCTCGCCCTTCGGCACCCTCTACCCCGACTACCTGAACCTCGATCTCACGGCGACGCGGAAGTTCGGCAAGTGGCAGGTCGGCGCGGTGGCCTTCGGATCCACCGACCTGCCGACCGGCGTGGCGCGCTACCGGGCCCAGGGGCAGGTCGCGGTGGGCGGCCTCGTCGGCTACAATTTCGGGCCGGTCAACCTGCAGGCCTACGTCACCCGCGACGTGATCGAGCGCAACTACGGCGGCCGCGAGATTCGCGGCTGGCTGCGTGCCATCGTGCCCCTCTACCAAGACAAGGGCGAGGCCGAGCCCAATCGCACCCTCGTGACGCGACGGCAGGCGGAGTAGCATCGGCCGTCCGCGGACTCCTCTCCCGGGGATGGGCCCGCCGCGCGCGACCCGCAGACCGAGGGATCGGCCGATTCCGAGGCGAATCGGCCGACCCGATGGTATGGGGAGCGCGCGGCTCCGGGCGGGCCGAGGGGGGGTGACGATGAGCGAGGGACTGGACCATGCGGCGGTCCGCGCCCATTACGGCGCGCCGACAGAGCGCTCGCAGGCCAAGCAGCTCGACCGGATCGACCGGCACGCCCGCGCCTTCATCGCGCTCTCGCCCTTCTGCGTCGTCGCCTCGGCGGACGCTGCGGGGCGCTGCGACGCCACCCCCCGCGGGGACGCGCCGGGCTTCGTCGCCGTCGCGGACACGCGCACGCTCCTCCTTCCGGACCGGCCCGGCAACCGCCGCGTCGACACGATGCTGAACGTGGCCGAGAATCCCTGGATCGGCCTGCTGTTCCTCGTGCCGGGGATCCAGGAGACCCTGCGGGTCAACGGGCGGGCCGAGATCGTCACCGATCCGGACGCGCTCGCCCCGCTCGCCGCCCAGGGCAAGCTCCCCTGCGCCGTGTTGCGGGTGCGCGTCGAGGAGGTGTTCTTCCACTGCGGCAAGGCCGTGATCCGCTCCGACCTCTGGACGCGCGGGGCCGGCCGGCGGCCGGACTTCCCGACGCTCGGGCAGATCTTCGCCGACCAGATCGCGGGCGCAGACGCCGCCGAGACCGACCGCTCCATCGAGGACGGCTACCGCAACCGGTTGTACTGAGGGCCGGGGGCCCGCTCAGGCCGGCACGCGGCGGTTGCCGTACCACTCGTCGACGCGCCCGCCGTAACCGGGCTGCGCGAAGGCGTCCTCGCCGGGGCCGTGGCTCGGCGCGCCCGCGAGCGCGCCGGGATCGATATCGACCACGTATCCGCCGAGCTCGGTGCTGTAGGTCAGCGCCCGCCAGGGCAGGGGATGGTGGTTCTCGCCCAGACCCAGGAAGCCGCCGAAGGCCAGCACCGCGTAGGCGACCTGGCCCGAGACCTTGTCGACCATGAAGTTGTGCACCGTGCCGAGATGCTCGCCCCGCCGGTCGTAGACGGCCGTGCCCTCCACCTTGTTCGAGGCGATCAGGCGCGCGGTCTCGTCGATCGCCACCGGCTCGGCGGCGGGATCGAGCTCCATCGACCCAGGCTTCCGGATGGCGCGCTCGTTCGGCAGGTCGGTGGGCATGTGGCAATCCGCGCAGGTCGATGTCCGGGCGATGTCGGGGCGATGTCGGGACGGCGTCCCGGGCCGCCGGCCGGGTGTTAAGCGCGCGAGCGGCGGTGGCGGTTCCGCGTCGCGGCGCCGTCACGGACGGGCTCCGGATCGGGGGCGGCGCCCCACCTGGCGCCGGGCCTGCGCAATCCCCGCCGTGGACGGACGTCGATCGCCTCTGGCGCGCGCGCCGCTTGCGCTGTGGATGAGCAGGCCTCCGCCACCGCTTTCCCCTTGGAACGCTGGCCGCACGGCTTAGTTGTTGCTGCTATGCTGCCCCGGCTGTGGTCCCATCGTCCGGGTCCGCGGCCCGTGAAGCGGAGGAATTCCATGGCGACCAAGACGACGGACAAGGCGAAGAAGGCGGCGCCCGAGGCTGGCAAGGCCGCCCCGAAGGCGACCAAGGCCGAGGGCGGCACCAAGCCGAACGCCCTGCAGCAGCCCCTGAAGCCGTCGGCCGAGCTCGGCGCCATCGTCGGCACCGATCCGCTGCCGCGCGGCGAGGTGGTCAGCAAGGTGTGGGACTACATCAAGAAGCACAATCTTCAGAACCCGGAGAACAAGCGCGAGATCGTCGCCGACGACAAGCTCAAGAAGGTCTTCGGCAAGGACAAGTGCACGATGTTCGAGATGAACAAGCACCTCGCCGCGCACCTCAAGTCCTGAGGCGAAACCCCGGACGCGCGCTCGTTCGCAGGACCGTTCCGGGCGGCCGCAGCCGCGGCCGCGCTTGGGCCGCGATGCCGGCCGCCCCGCAAGGGCCCGCCTCTGACCGGAGCCCCGGGAGCTGCCGGTCCTCCCGTGCGCGCCGATCGCCTCCCTAGCGCTCGGGCGTCCGCCGCAGGACGCTGGTGACGATCCCGGCGAGTGCCAGAAGCACGGCACACCAGAGCGAGACGCCGATGGCCGCGTCCGCCCCGCGCCCGTGCGTCAATCCGAACACCACCGCCACCAGCGCCGCCCCGAGGGACTGTCCGGTGAGGCGGGCCGTCGATTGCATGCCGCTGGCGCCCCCGCTGCGCTCGCGCGGGGCGGCCGTGATGATGACGCGGTTGTTCGGCGACTGGAACAGGCCGAAGCCGAACCCGCAGAGCACGAGGCGCCAGACGATGTCGAGGGTGGCGGGCTCGGGCGGCAGCAGCGCCACGGCCGCGAGGCCCGCCGCCATCACGGCGAGCCCGAGCCCGCCGAGCAGCCCCGGCGGGTAGCGGTCGGCGAGCCGCCCCGAGATCGGCGCAGCGATCGCGATGGCGAGCGGCCAGGGCGTCAGCAGGAAGCCGGCCTGCGTGCCGGAGAGATGCAGAACGTCCTGGAAGTAGAAGGGTAGGGCGATGTAGGCGATGAGCTGCGCCGAGAAGGCCAGGATCGAGGAGGCCATCGACAGCGCGAAGGCCGGGATCCGCATGAGATCGACCGGCAGGAGCGGCGCGGGCAGCCGCATCTGCCGGCGCACGAAGACGGTGCCGACGACGAGCGCGCCGGCGAGTTCGGCGAGCGCCTGCGGCCGCCGCGCGGGCTCGCCGAGTCCGTCGATGCCGACGATGAGGAGACCGAATGTCAGCGCGTTGAGCCCAGCGCTGACCCAATCGAAGCGCCGGCCGTTGCGGGGCGTGGCCGGCAGAGTGCGGGAGGCGACCGCCAGCGCCAGCAGCCCGACCGGGATGTTCACGAGGAACAGCCAGGGCCATGCGGCGACGGACAGGAGCGCCGCCGCGACCGTCGGACCGGCCGCCGAGGCCACCGCCACCACCAGGGCGACGTTGCCGACGCCCCGCCCGATCATCCGGTGCGGGTAGATGAAGCGCACCAGCGCGATGTTCACGCTCATCACGCCCGCCGCCCCAAGCCCCTGCGCGATGCGGCCGAGGACCAGCAGGTCGAGGGTGGGCGCCAGCGCGCAGGCGAGCGAGGCCGCGACGAAGACCGCGAGCCCGCCGAGATAGACCGGCCTATAGCCCAGGATGTCGCCGAGCGAGGCCAGCGGCAGCAGCGCGGCCGTCACCGCGATCTGGTAGGCGTTGACCACGAAGATCGCCTCGCCGGCCGAGACCGAGAGGTCGCGCGCCATCACGGGCAGCGCCACGTTGACGATGGCCCCGTCGAGCACCGCCATGGTCATGGCGAGCGCGATCGCCAGCATGGCGAGCAGCCGCTCGCGCACCGGCAGCCCGTCCTGGGTGCTGTCCCGGGAGTCGCCCCGGGAGCTGCCCCGGAAGCCGCCCTCTGCCTGCCCGGCCGCTTCGGCCATCCTGTACGCGCTCCGCCGCTGCGGTGGGGTCGCCCTCCTGTCGCCGACAGGGTGCCTCCCGTCGAGGCGGGCGATGTGCCCTATGTCACCCCGCGCGCCGCGATCGATGCGTTCTGCCGGGCGCGGACCGAACCGGAGCCGACATGCGCCGTACCGCCCTGTTTCCCGCCCTCTGCCTCGCCCTCTGCGCGCCTCTCGCGCTCGCGCTGCCAGCCGCCGCGCAGGCGCCCGAGCCGCTCGGCATCGCGCTGGAGGGCTTCGCCTACCCGTACCCGGT
>NZ_LSIX01000118.1:0-222 GCF_001556475.1 Methylobacterium sp. CCH5-D2
TGTGTCTCAAGACACGGGAGAGTCGGTCGCCGCCAGACCCGCCAAACACAGGACACACCACATCCCCTCGACACGATCTCAGACGTACGAAAAAGCCGCTTCCGCAAGGAGGCGGCTTTTTCGCGCTCAGAGTTACCGATCCGTCATGCGGCGGGAAGCCTCCGGCAAGGGGCTCTGCGCGAGACTGCGCCCTCACCGAGAGGGGAGGGGGCTTATGCCCGC
>NZ_LSIX01000119.1:0-960 GCF_001556475.1 Methylobacterium sp. CCH5-D2
AACCCGCCCCGCCCGTGAGGCCCGCGAGGCAGACGACGAGGCCGGTCAGCCCCGCCGAGGAGATCGCGTGCGCCATCCAGAGATGGCCGGTGCGGGAGAGGATCACGGCGGCCAGCACCGGCAGGAGCAGGCTCGCCACCGCGAGCCCCTCGATCACCGAGGGCACGCCGCGCCAGACGAGGTAGGGCGGCAGCGCCGCCATCATCACGGCGCCGGTTGCGAGCCGCGAGATCAGGAAGCGCTCGTGGCGATGGCGCACCGCCTCGTCCTGCACGGAATCGTGCACGAGACCCGCGAGGCGCGCGTCGATCAGCGAGGGCAGAACATCTTTGATACGCAAGACTGACACGCAAAACGCTGGACCTCTCGGCCCCGGCGTCCCCGGCTCGACTTCGAACGACCGGCCGACCGTCGCAGGGGGCGCTTAAACGAGTGTTGCCCGGCTTCCGCGATCGCCCGGGATGCTTTCCGGCAGGTAACCGGCCGCATGCCGGATGGACGGAGCCATATTCACCATGTCGAAGGATTCGGGCGCCGCGTTGAGGGCTGCTTCAGATCCCGCGCGCCACGGTCGCGCGACCTTGCTCAGGATTTTCGCGGGGCCGAGCCCATGTCCTTCCTGCTGCGCGCCATGCTGGTGATCGGCGTGCTCTCCTACTTCGCCCTGAGGCGCGGTGATCCGGATGCGCTCCCCCCCGCGCTGCCCTCCGGCGGCGCGGTCCTGGCGGCGGTGGCCGGCGCGGCCCCGGCCGCGATCCAGGCAGGTGCCGCGGCGCTGCCGCCCGAGACCCGCGAGCGCGTCGCCCGCGAGGCGCTGGCCGGGCTGATCCGGCGCGCCGGCCAGCCGGTCCCCGAGATCCCGGACGCCGCCTCGCGCGACACCCTCTCGGCCACCGACCGGGCGCCGCCCTGGCGCGGAAGCGAGGCGCGCTGAGCACGGCTTTGCTATAGGGGTGCCGG
>NZ_LSIX01000120.1:0-1344 GCF_001556475.1 Methylobacterium sp. CCH5-D2
GGCGCCCTTCCAGCCCTGCCGCTCCAGGGCCAGGAAGGCCTCGACTGCGGCCGCCAGGGCGGGGCCGTCGATCGCCGTATCGAGGGCGAGTACCCCGTCCCCGGCGAGCCGACGGGTGCGGCGGCGCAGGTCCTTCAGGCGATTGCTCCTGGGATGGGCGGCCAGGAAGGCGGCGTGGCTCTCGCGCCTGTCGAGCACGGGTCGGTCGAAGGCGGCCACGCTGCCGTGCGACCAGCCGGCCCGGTCGAGCGCGGCGCAGAGCGGCCCGGCCTCGGTGCGGGGCAGCAGCGGCCAGCGCCAGGCGCGGCCCGGGGCGGCGGCCGCGAGCCCCCGGACCAGAGCGTCGTGCGCCTTCGGCGCGTCCGCGGCTATGAGCGGACCCGTCGCCGTGACGAGGGGCGAGGCGAAGGGGACGGCGACGGGCCCGCCCAGGCCGACGAGGTCGCGCCGCAGCCGGAACGGCAGGAGCGCGTCGAGCCGTCGGCCGCGGCCGACGGTGACGAAGGCGAGGTCTCCGGAGACGAGCCCCGCGCGCCGATGCGCCGTCACGACGTGCCGGCTGTAATGCGGGTGGGGCGCGCGGGCGCGCCCGAAGAGGTCGTCCCAGGCGCGCCCGTCGAGGGCGTCGAGCGGCCGGATCGCGACCTCGGGCGCGGACTCGCCCATCAGGACCCGGCGCCCGCCCGCGCGGTCCGGAGGCCTGACCAGATCGGCGTCGCGAGGCCGTGCACGGCGCGGGCGGCGCGGGCCAGCGCCAGGGCGCGCAGGACCGTGGCGGCGGACAGGGCGGCGGCCGCGCCCAGCAGGCCGAGCGCCGGGATCAGCAGGAGGCCGAGCACGATCGCCGCGCCCAGCGCCGCGAGCGTGAGCGCGGCGCAGAGCCGCTCGCCGCCGAGCATGGTCAGAAGGTCCTCGCCCGGCCCGAACAGGCTCGCGGTGACGCTGCCCAGGACCAGCACGGCCAGCACCGGCACACCCGCACCGAAGCCCTCGCCGAACAGGGCCAGCAGCAGCGGTCCTGCGGCGAGCACGGCGAGCCCGGTCGCGAGCGTGGCGGCGGCGGTGGCCTGCGCCTGAAGGCGGACGAGCCGCGCGAGCGCGGCCCGGTCGCCGCGGGCCCCGGCGGCGCTGAAGCGCTGGGCGGTGGCCGCGCTGGCAGCGAACTGCACGAAGGGGACGAATTGCTGCACGCGGGTCGCCGCGAAGTAGACGCCCACCGCCGCGGGCGGCATCAGCAGCCCGAGAAGCAGGACATCGACGAAGCCGAAGGCGGTGGTGGCCAGATCGACGAGCGCGATGGGCAGGCAGGCCCGCAGCCACGCCCGCACGCGGAAGCGGCGCGGT
>NZ_LSIX01000121.1:0-1309 GCF_001556475.1 Methylobacterium sp. CCH5-D2
GGGGCGGCACAGCGTGAAACGCGACGGGGTGGGCGGGTAGTTCCGCCCCGTCGTCCGCGACGGCCCCGGCGACATCTCACGCCGAGCCTCTTACCAGTCCCCTCCGGGCCGCGCGGACACACCGGCCGAAAGACCGGCCCGTCATCCCCGCACCCACGGAAATCCACAGTCCGGCCCCGGACCGGGGTTGAGATCGGGCGCCGCACACCCAAGTCTCCGCTCAACCCGGGTCCGGGCTCCTCTGGCGGCCGAGGCGTCGGCCGTGATGTCGGACCGCTTCCTGCCTTTGCGCTGACGCGGCGCGAACGCACCGGAGTGCCCGCCCCTTGACCCTTACGCAGACCCAAGCTCCGCAGGCCGGCGCCACGCAGGGCCGAGCCCCCGGGCAGCCCCGCCGCGCCCTCCTGATCTGCAACGCGAAGGCCCGCAACGGCGGCGTCGATCTGGACGAGATCCGCGCCGTCCTGCGTGCGGGCGGGATCGAGCCGGTCGAGCCGCCGCCCGGCGACTGCAAGGCGCTGATCACCGCCCATGCCGGCTCGGTCGATCGCGTCATCCTGGGCGGCGGCGACGGCACCATGAACGCGGCGGCCGAGGCGCTGGTCGAGACCGGGCTGCCGCTCGGCATCCTGCCGCTCGGCACCGCCAACGATCTCGCCCGCTCGCTGGGGATCCCCCTCGACCCGGTGGCCGCCGCCCGCCTCATCACGACGGCCGAGGCACGGCCGGCCGACCTCGGCTGGGTCAACGGGCACTACTACTTCAACGTCGCGAGCATCGGATTCTCGGCGGAGCTCGCGGGCGAGCTGACCGCGGAATCGAAGAAGACCTGGGGCGTGCTCGGCTACGCGGTCGCGGCCGTGCGGGTGCTGCGTCGGGTGCGGCCCTTCACGGTGACGATCGAGCATGACGGGCAGACCGAGCGCGTCACCACCATCCAGGCCTCGGTCGGCAACGGGCGCCACTACGGCGGCGGCATGACCGTGGAGGAGGGCGCGGCGGTCGACGACGGCAAGCTCGACTTCTACAGCCTGGAGGTCGCCCACTGGTGGCGCCTCCTCGCGCTGCTGCCGGCCTTGCGCCGCGGCACGCAGGGGCGGGCGCGGGACGTGCGCGCCTTCAAGACCACGGAGATCCGCATCACCACCCGCAAGCGGCGGCCGGTGAACACCGACGGCGAGCTGACGACCTACACGCCGGCCCATTTCAAGGTGGTGCCGAAGGTCATCCGCATCTTCGCGCCCGGCCCGGACGCGCGCCCCGGCCCCCGCGACGGCCTTCTCCCCCTCTGACGCTCGCGCCCTGATCC
>NZ_LSIX01000122.1:0-2670 GCF_001556475.1 Methylobacterium sp. CCH5-D2
GGCGGGTCCGGCCTTCGCGGCCTGACACGCGGTAGGAATCCCCGCCCTCCAGGGCGGGGAGGATGTCAAAGAGACCGGTGCCAGACCCCATATCCGCGGGGACCGAAGTTCTGTGGAAGTCGAACCGAGCCCCAACTCCGACGTTGTCGGGTCTCCGGGCGTCGGGCATAATGCCCACGGTCCGAAACGCGTGTGGCTCCAGAGGCATCCCGTGCGTCCCGAGGTAAACAGGGAAGTCGTGAACGACCGTGCCAAGCTGATGATCCATCGGCTGGTGGCGCGTCGGCTCGCGCGCGACCCGGGCATCCTCGATAGCGCCAAGATGGCCGTCATGCGGCTTGAGGCGGACTACCCCGAGCGCACCTTCGTCTCCGAGTGGCGCGAGATCCTCGGGCAGCCGCCGGGGACGATCCGGCAACTCCTCACCCGGCGGGACGAGGGTATGCAGCGGCTTCGGCTGTCCTCGCCGTTCCTGGAAGGGGAGGGCGTGTCGTTCGTGCGCGACCCGAACGTCCGAAAGCGGATCTGGCGCCTGGCACGTAAAGGCGCGGCCGCCCAACGCGCGGCGCATGCCGGCCGCCAAGGCTCCTCCGTCCCGGCGTGAGCCGTCCGATTGAGATCCGGACGGTCGCGGACCTGGAGCGCACCGCCCGTTCGCTGGCGTTGCACTTCAAGGCCCGCACCGTGGTGGTCGTCGGCAGCCAGGGCATCCTCGTGGGCTGGCCCGGCGCGCCGGTCACGATGTGCATGTCGCCCGAGATCGACGCCTATCCCGCCAACGCTCGGGCCTGGGAGGCCGCCCAGGACGACGACCTCGCGGAGGCATCCGAAGAGATCTCCGTCATCTTCGGCGAGGGCTCGCACTTCCACACGGCTCACGGTTTCTACATCGACGGCGTCGACGACCGCACCGCCCGCCTGCCGCCCTCGTGGCCCTCGCGCGCGGTGGTGCGGGAGGTGAGAGGCCACGGCGCGGCGACCGTGACGGTGGTGGCCCCCGGCCCGGAGGATCTGATCGTTTCTAAGCTCGCCCGCCTTGCCGACAAGGACAGGGACTACATCGCGGCCTACCATCAGGCCCGGCCTCTCGACCTTGCCGTCATCCAGGCGCGCGTAGCGGAATGCGGGTTCGAGGAGGTTCTGGCACAGCGTGCGCTCGCCTTCCTCGCCGGCCTTCCCTCACCTCCCGGGCGCGCGACCGCCGCACCCGTGCGGGCAGGGGCCGTCGTGCCGCCCCATCCCGCGTGGACGCACTGCGCCTTCCTCATGGACGAGGGCCGTTCGGTCTCGGTCCGCGCCTGGAACGAGGCGGCCGGTCTCTACGATATCCTCGACAATCCTCTCGGCCCCGCGGTGGTGGCGCAGGACGGGGCGAGCGCCTTCCTGATCGACGGGGAGGCGCTGACGCAGGAGGCGTGGGACGCACATCCGCGCGTCCGCGCCGCGCGACACGGTGACCTATCCGGGTACCCACGGCCGAACTGGACGCCTCCGGGCTGACCTGCCCCTGAAGCGCGCGGCGGGCCGGGAGCGGTTCGCCCGTGCCTACGGGCGAGCCGACGGCCTTACCAGCGCAGCAGGCGAGGACCAAGAAGCGCGCCCGCCAGCGTGCAGAGGGCAATCGTGCCGCCGTACCAGAGCGCGATGAAGGGTACGGTGTCGTCCATGCAGTGAATCGCGTAGCCCATCGCGCTCACGCCTCCCGAGGCGAGCCCGACCAGGGCCCCGGCCCGGACGAGGTCCGTCGGCGCGCCGAACCTCCGGACCGCCCACATCAGGGTCGCGAAGGGGACCACAGCAATCACCGGGATGGAGACGAGGCATTCGAGCCACATGTGGCCGGTGAGCATGGTCCCCCAGTGGGCCGCCGGCGCGTTGGCGAGGCTGAGGGCAGCGAGGACCATGACCGCCGCGAACGGCAGGGCCGCGATGCCGAGATGCACCCTCCTCTCGCCCCCTGGGCGAGCGATGCGACCGAGGTAGCGCAGGGCCAAGCCACCGACGGCGAGGGCGAAGGCCAGCTTGGCCAGCAGGAAGGTCAGTGACTTGCCTTCACCCAAGTCAGGCCGGACGCCCAATGCGAGAAGGGCGAGGCAGAGCGCCCCGGCGGCCCCGATGGCGGCCCCGAGCGCGATCCGCCTCAGCATGCCGGGAGACTTGGCAGGCTCGCTGGCGAAGCTCGCGCCGAGCAAGCCGATGAGTTCGTCGGTCTTCATTCCCCTTTGCCCCCTGCCAAGGCGGCCAACGCCTTCAACCCGCGGTGGACGCTGACCTTGATGGCCGATTCCGACATGCCGGAGCGCGTCGCGGCCTCGGCCACGCTCAGACCTTCGACCTTCATGGCCCGGATCGCCTGCTGCATCTTGCCGGGAAGGCGACCGAGCAGGCGCTCGACGTCGAGCGTGCTCTCGACGGCGGCGTGGTCGTCGCGCGCGACCAGCTCGCTCGCATCCTCGACGGGCACGTCGGCGAGGGAGGCGCGCGTACGCCGGAGGTGGTCGATGAGCTTGTAGCGCGCGATGGCGTAGAGCCAGGGCGTGACCGGTTGGCCAACGTCGTAGGTGTGCCGTCGCGTGTGAACCGCCATCAACGTTTCCTGGACAAGGTCCTCCGCCTCCGGCGCGGCGCGTCCGGAGCGCGCGAGCTTACCCTTGAAATAGGCCCGCAGGT
>NZ_LSIX01000123.1:0-4356 GCF_001556475.1 Methylobacterium sp. CCH5-D2
TGCCCGGGGCCGGCGACCTGACCTCCCGCCTGTCCCCCGCCCCGGTCGGGGGTGAGCCGGCTCGGCGCGACCCGCGGCAGGCTTCCGAGCAGCGGCACGCCGAGCCCCCGCTCGATCGCCCCCGGATGGCGCAGACCGGGCTCCATCGCCTCGGCGGCGGCCGCCGCCGCGAGCCCGAGCACCAGCCCGCCCGCGAGCGCGACGACCAGCATGAGGCCGGTCTTGGGCGCGCTCGGCCGCAGCGGCGGGGCCGCCGGCGTCAGGATCCGAGCCTCGGTCCCCACGAGGTTCTGCTGCTCGCTCGTCTCCTTCTGGCGCAGCAGGGACTGCTCCAGGATGGTCCGGCTCGCCTGCGCCTCGCGCTCCAGCTCCGCCAGCCGAACCCGCGCCTGGGCGCGCCGCGCGGCCTGTCCCTTGAGGCGCTCGAGGCTCGCCGTGAGGGTGCGCTCGCGTGCCGCCGCCGCCTCGGCCTCGTTGCGCAGCCCCTGCGCGAGGCGGCCGATCTCGGTGCGGATCTGGCCCGCGACGGTGCGGACCTGCGCCTCCGCCGCGCCGACGGCCGGGTGGCGCGGGCCCAGGTTGTTGCGCAGATCCGCGAGCTGCGCGCCGAGCTGGGCATATTGCTGGCGCAGGTTCGTGACGACGCTCGATTGCAGGGCCTCGGCGAGCGTGCCCCCGCCCTCGGCCCCGGCCGCCATGGCGCGGCGCGCCTGCGCGTAGCGCGCCCCGGCCTCGGCGCCGCGGGCCTGGGCCTGGGTCAACTGCTGGCTCTGTTCGGCGATCTCCCGGTCGAGCAGCGTCTGGGCGGCGCCGAGATCGACGATGTCGTTCTGGTTCTTGTAGGTCGAGACCGCGCGCTCGGTGTCGCGGGCCCGGCTCCGCAGGTCGTCGAGGCGGGAGCCGAGCAGGCCCGAGGCGCTCCGGGCCGCCTCCAGCTTCTGGCGCTTCTGGTCCGCCAGGTAGGCGTCGGCCAGCGCGTTGCCGACCTGTGCCGCGGTCTCGGCGGACCCGGAGCTGTAGGCGATCTCCAGCACGTAGGTGAGGCCGCGGCGGCGCACGCGCAGGCGATCGGAGAAGCGCTGCAGCACCCGCTCGCGCTGCTCCGCCGCGCTCGGTTCGTGGGCGGCGAGGCCGATCAGGCCGCGCAGGCCGGCCGTGGCGCGCTCGATCGTGGAAGGCTCGGTCAGCTCGCCGCCGCGGTCGAGCCCGAGCTCGGCCACCACCCGCCGGGCGAGGGTGGAGGAGGTCAGGATCTCGACCTGGCTCTCGACCGCGGCCGCGTCGGAGCCGATCCCGCCGAGCACGGCATCGGACTGCGTGACCTTCTGCGTGCGCGGATCGACGATGAGGATCGCGGTGGCTGTGTAGGTTCTGGGCACCAGCGACAGGACGATGGCGGCCGCGACCACGCAGAGCAGCGCGACGCCCGCGATCAGCCGCCAGCGCCGGGCGAGGAAGCGCCGGGCCGCCGCCAGATCGACGATCGCATCCGAGCGGTCGCCGGAGAGGCTCCGGTCGATCCGCGTCAGGCGATCGGCTCCCGCGACGGGGTAGAAGTGTTCAACCATCCCGATCTTCAGCTTCTGCGCGTGTGTGGCGGGTGCGCCAGCATTTCCCAGGGCGGCCCGAATTGCACGGGATATTACCTGAACACGAACTCCTATTATTCCAGATGTATGCCACAGTGCCAGAGACGTTTCACGTAAGGGTTGGTTAACAACGCTCGGGCAGGCAAAAAAATGTACCCGTGGAAAACTACGTAGTTTCACCGTCGATCGTATTCGGCGAGCCGGTCGGGGCGGGTTGGATAGCGACGTTCCGCCCCTACGTCAGGGCGCAAGGCATGTGAATACCCTGCAGCAGCGGCTGGACTCCGGGAGATCAACGAAGCGTGGCGTCCTTTATTCCGGACAGTTTGCCGCAGGAACAGTCTGCGGTGCCGCGGGCGGTGCTGGAGCACGCGCTGTTCCTGGCGGTCGGCGTCGTCCTGGTGGGTGTTCCGATCGTGGTGCATCTGGCAAGCCCCGCCGCGGCGATCGCCCTGTGCGCGGCGGGCTCGATCGTCGCGGCGGTCTACGTGAGGGCCGCGACGCCCGCCCTGCTGATCTTCGCCTTCCAGTTCCAGAACCTGTTCGTGTCGCTGGTCTCGCCCTGGCTCGCGGACACGCCGGCCTTCAACGCCGCCCGCGGCTACAACTTCATCATCACGGCGAGCCTCTGGCTCTGGATCGTCGGCGGCTACTGCGTCGCCCCCCGGGCGCGGGACCGGCGCCTCGATGCCCTGCTCTGGCCGAGCGTGCTCGCGCTCGGCGTCATCGGGGTCTATTTCGGCCTCGGCCTCGCCCGCGACCCCTTCGCGGCGGTGGTCTACCTGCGCAACGCCGTCACGCCCTTCCTGGTGTTCCAGCTCGCCCTGGTCGTCGCCGCCGACGGACCGGGCGACAGGCTCCGGTTCCTGCGCGTGCCGGTCTACCTCCTCCTCGCCTACGGGGTGGCCGAGTTCCTGGCGCGCGACGCGCTCTTCGGGCTGATCCACGCCGACAGCTACATGACCTTCAGCCTCGCCGACATCGCGCGCTCGGGCGAGTGGATCGAGACGATGCGCAAGACGGGCCGCGTGCTGCGCGACCTGCAGGACACCCAGATCGTCTCCTTCCTGAACACCGACCTGTTCGGCTTCTCCTCGATCCAGATGTACCGGATGCTGGGGCCGAACTTCCACGCGATCAGTTTCGGCTACGGCCTGCTGCTCGCCGCCTTCCTGCTGCTGCGCTGGCGCCAGCCGGTCCTGTTCTGCCTCGCGGTCGCGCTGCTGGTGCTGGTCGGCGCCAAGGGGGCGCTGGTCTGCCTCGCCCTCTGCTGCGCCGCCCTCCTCCTCGACCGGGTGCGGCCGGGTGCGACCCTGCCCGTCTTCCTCGCCGTGCTCGTGCTCTACGCCTGCGCGGTGGTCGTCACCGGGCGCGCGGGCGGCGACTACCATGTGCTCGGCCTCTTCGGCGGGCTGCACGCCTTCCTGGGAGCGCCCTGGGGCGCGGGCCTCGGGGCCGGCGGCAACCTCGCGGGCGACGCCACCCGGATCGACTGGGAGAAGGCACAGGCGATCGGGCGCACGGACTGGCCGGTGGAGAGCGCCTTCGGCGTCCTGCTCTACCAAGTGGGCCCGGGCGTGCTGGTGCTGTGCGCCGTGCCGGTCTGCGCCGCGCTCGCCGCCTGGCGGCTGTCCCGGACCGTGCGCGGCCGGGCAGCGATGCGCGACCTGCGGCTCTTCGCCCTCGGCACCCTCGCGGTGACCCTGAACGGGCTGTTCCAGGAGGAGGCCCTGTTCGCGCCGCTCGCCCTCGGGGGGATGATGATCGTCCTGGCCGACCGCCTCGGGGACGGCCTGTCCCGGCAGCCGTCCGGCGCCCTGGATGCGCGCTCGGCGGCGGGCCGGCCCGCCGCGGCCGGACGCCCGGCCCGGGGGAGCCTGGCATGAGGGACCTCGCCCTGCCGCGGCTCCCGGCGCGCCTGTCGGCGCGCCTGCGGGATCTCCGGACCCGGACCGGCCCGCGCGACCTCGCCCTGGCGCTCGTCCTCAAGGTCGGCGGCTCGGGCCTCGCCTTCCTGATGCTGACGCTCGCCGCCCGGGCGATGGGCCTGCACGAGTTCGGCGTGTTCGCCTACTGGTTCAGCGCTCTCTCCTTCGCGGCCGCCGCGGTGCTGCTGGGGCAGGAGGCGGCGATCATGATCGACTGGCAGCGGGCGCTCGAGGCGGGCGGCCCTGCCGCCGCGCGGGCGGCCCTCCGGCGCTCGACCCGCCTCGTCCTGATCGCGGCGCCGGCCGGCGGCGCCCTCACCGCCTGCGCCGGGCATCTCGCCGGGGCCGGCTGGCTGTTCTCGGCGCTCGCGGGCACCTTCTCGGTGCTCCTCGCCGTCCTGGTCTACGGGACCCATGTCGCCCGCACGGTCGCGGGCATCGCGCGGGGCGACGGGCAATTCGAGCTGACCTGGCGCCTGTTCCCGACCGCGGGCGCCGCGCTCGCCCTCCTGGCGGGGCTGCCCTTCCACGCCGAGACCTTCTTCGCCTGGGCCGTGGGCGGCATCCTGGTGGCCCTCGCGATCCAGGCCGCCGGGGTCGGCGCGGCCCTGCGCGGCGCCGCCGCCGCGACGGGGCCGGTCCGGACGGCGCTCGATCCGACCCGCGTCTGGGCGGCCCGCTCGGCGCGGCTCTGGCTCGGCGGCGTGCTCGACGCCGCGAACCAGTACGTCGACGTCTTCCTGATCGGCCTGCTCCTGAGCCCGGTCGAGGCGGGGCTCTACTACGCGGCGGCCCGGATCGCCGCCCTGTTCGCGATCGTCTCGGCGGGCCTGCACGTC
>NZ_LSIX01000124.1:0-7307 GCF_001556475.1 Methylobacterium sp. CCH5-D2
CTCGGTCTGGCGGGCGAGCACGCCCATGTCCGAGCCGACCGCGGTGAAGCGGGTGCCGGCCGCGATGTAGCGGCGGGCCAGATCCTCGTTGGCCGTGAGGATGCCGGCGAGCTTGCCCGCGCGGGTGATGCGCGCCACCGTCTCCTCGATGATCGCCACCACCTCCGGATGGTTCTGCTGGCCGAGATAGCCGAGGCTGGTCGAGAGGTCGCCGGGCCCGATGAAGACGCCGTCCACGCCCTCGACGCCCGCGATCTCCTCGAGGTTGTCGAGCGCGCGCCGCGACTCGATCTGCACGGCCACGAAGATCTCGGCCTCGCAGCGGGCGTGGTAGTCCGGGATGCGGCCGAAGCGGGCGGCACGCGGCGCCTGCGAGAAGCCGCGCACGCCGCGCGGCGCGTAGCGGGTGGCGGCCACCGCCCGGCGGGCCTGCCCGGCGTCGTCGATGTTCGGGATCATCAGCGACTGCGCGCCCGTGTCGAGGATGCGCTTGATGGTGATGGGCTCGTCGCTCGGCACGCGGATCATGGCGTGGGCCTCGCCCTCCATGATCGCCTGGAGCTGGCCGTAGATGTCGCGCAGGTCGTTGGCCGAGTGCTCCATGTCGAGGAGCAGCCAGTCGAAACCCGAGCCGGCCACGATCTCGGTCGAGATCGGGCTGGCGAGGCTGCACCAGAGGCCGATCTGCTGGCGGCCCGCCTCGAGCGCGGCCTTGAAGCGGTTGGTCAGGACGTCCATCGGGTTCTCCTCATTCTCGGGTGCGGGCGCCCCGGTTCCCGGGGCCCCCGCGATCCGCCGCACGGGCGGCGGCGCGCGGTCGCGCTTGGCGGTCCGCCGGGGTGGGCGGCTCCGCCAGGGGGCGTGCGGCTCCGCCGTGGCGGAGCCGAAATCTCAGCGCACGAGGCAGGGCCTCTTGTTGTCGAAGGTCCAGTTCGGGATCAGGAACTGCATCGCGGCCGCGTCGTCGCGGGCGCCGAGCCCGTGGTCGCGGTAGAGGGCGTGCGCCCGCTCCACCTCGGCCCAGTCGAGCTCGATCCCGAGGCCCGGCCGTTCCGGCACCCGGACGAGGCCGCCGCGGATCTGCAGGGGCTCCCGGGTCAGGCGCTCGCCGTCCTGCCAGATCCAGTGCGTGTCGATCGCCGTGACGTTGCCCGGGGCGGCGGCCGCCACGTGGGTGAACATGGCGAGCGAGACGTCGAAATGGTTGTTCGAGTGCGAGCCCCAGGTCAGGCCGTGGTCGCGGCAGAGCTGGGCCACCCGCACCGAGCCGGCCAGCGTCCAGAAATGCGGGTCGGCCAGCGGGATGTCGACGGAGCCGAGCTGGATCGCGTGGTTCATCTGGCGCCAGTCGGTGGCGACCATGTTGGTGGCGGTGGGCAGCCCCGTGGCCCGGCGGAACTCCGCCATGATCTCGCGGCCGGAGAAGCCGGCTTCCGCCCCGCACGGGTCCTCGGCGTAGGCCAGCACGTCGCCGCGCCCCTTGCAGAGCCGGATCGCCTCGGCGAGCGACCACGCCCCGTTCGGGTCCAGCGTCACGCGGGCCTGCGGGAAGCGCGCGTGGATCGCGGTCACCGCGGCGATCTCGTCCTCGCCGGCCAGGACGCCGCCCTTCAGCTTGAAGTCGTTGAAGCCGTAACGGTCGTAGGCGGCTTCCGCGAGGCGCGCGACGGCCTCGGGGCTCAGCGCCTCCTCGTCGCGCAGCCGGAACCAGCCGTCGCGGGCCACGGGCTCGCGGTAGCCGAGATCCGTCCTGCGGCGGTCGCCGACGTAGAACAGGTAGCCCAGCATCTCGACCGCGTCGCGCTGCTGGCCCTCGCCGAGAAGGGCGGCCACCGGCACGCCGAGGAACTGGCCCAGCAGGTCCAGGAAGGCGGATTCGACCGCCGTGACCGCGTGGATGGTGATGCGCAGGTCGAAGGTCTGGAGGCCCCGCCCGCCGGAATCCCGATCGGCGAAGCGGGTGCGCATGGCGTTGAGCACCGCGTTCCAGGCGCCGAGCGGCTGGCCGAGCACGAGGTCGCGGGCGTCCTCCAGGGTCCGGCGGATGCCCTCGCCGCCGGGGACCTCGCCGAGCCCCGTGGCGCCGGTCGAGTCGGTGAGCACCACGAGGTTGCGGGTGAAGAAGGGCCCGTGCGCGCCCGAGAGGTTCAGCAGCATGCTGTCGCGGCCGGCGACGGGCACGACCCGCATCTCGGTCACGGTGGGCGCGCGCGAGAGCCCGCGTGCGGGGGCCTGGACTGCATCGGCCAGCATGAGCGTTCTCCCGGTCTCGACGGCATCTGACGTGCCGCTCCTGCCAGCCCTGTTCTAGAAACCCCGCCGATGCGGGTCCAAGCCAAAGGCTGGATCGATCGATGCGGTCCATGCATCGATCCGCGCGAACCAGAACCCAGGGCGCGTCGGCCGGATTGACCGGCAGAACCGCCGGAGCCGGAGCGCCCTTGACCGACGTCACCTACCCGCCCCTCGACGTGCCCAAGCCCGTGGCGCGCGACCTCTGGATCGTGGACAGCGGCCCCCTGCGCGCGGCCGGGGTGATGCCGCTGCCCGTGCGGATGAGCGTGGTGCGCCTCGCGGATGGCGGCCTCTGGCTGCACTCGCCGACGCGCTACGACCCGGACCTGCACCGGGCGCTCGCCGAGATCGGCCCGATCCGCCATCTCGTGGCGCCCAACATCGCGCACTGGACCCTGTTGCGGGACTGGCAGATCCACTGCCCCGAGGCGCTGACCTGGGCCGCGCCGAACCTGCGCCGCCGGGGCCAGGTGCGGGCCCGGATGCGCGCGGGCCTGCGCCTCGACCGCGACCTCGGCGACGCAGCCCCGCCCGACTGGGCCCGCGACCTGCGGCAGGTGGTGGTGCCGGGGGCCTTGGGCTTCCGCGAGGTGGCCTTCTTCCACGATGTCAGCCGCAGCCTGATCCTCACGGACCTCGTGCTGAACCTGGAGCCCGGGCGGCTGCCCGCCTGGATGCGCCCGTTGGCGCGCCTCGTCGGCATCACCGCGCCGGACGGGCGGGCGCCGGCCTACCTGCGCGGCGCGGTCCGCCTGGGGGGCGCCGAGGCGCGGCGGGCGGCAGCCGCCCTCGTCGCGCTCGCGCCCGAGCGGGTTCTGTTCGCCCACGGCGCGTGGTTCGCCCGCGACGGGACCGCGGCGCTGCGGCGCTCGCTGCGCTGGCTGCTGAAGACCTGAGGACGGTCGTGGGATCTCGAAGGCGTTCCAGGGGGGCCGGGGGTAGAACCCCGGGTGGGAAGCCCGCTGCCCGGCTTTGCCGGGCAGCGGGCTTCGCCGCAGGGCCCCGCCCTGCACCCGCGAGAGGTCTCGACCTCTCGACTCCATGATCCTCTGCGACGACCCGCCCCGGCCACCTGCCGGAACGGCCGGGTCGCGGCCGCCGTTGGCCGGACCGCGCCGCTCGCGCCCTCCGACAGCCCCCGTTCACCGAATGATGCAGATCCTTGTGGCCGACGGAAACGTGGCTGAGGCGCGCCGCGCGCATGTCCGCGCCACGGGCGGGACCTCGGCCGAGGCCTACGCCGCGCTGCTGGCCGAGATCGACGCCGACGTCGCCTGCACGATCCTCGAACCGGCCGATGCCGGGTCGGCGCTGCCCGCGGGCGCGGCTCTCGCCGCCTTCGACGGCGTGGTCTTCACCGGCTCGCAGCTCCACGTCGGCGAGGACAGCGAGCCCGTGCGGCGCCAGCGCGGCCTGATGCGGGCGGCCTTGGAGGCGGGGCTGCCGGTCTTCGGCTCGTGCTGGGGCGTGCAGCTCGCCGCCGCCGTGGCGGGCGGCTCGGCCGGGCCGAACCCGCGCGGCCCCGAATACGGCTTCGCCCGGCGCCTCGTGCCGACCGGGGCGGGGCGGGAGCACCCGCTGCTCGCCGGCCGCCCGGCGACCTGGGACGCGCCCGCACTCCATCTCGACGCGGTGCTGGAGCCGCCGCCGGGCGCCGAGGTGCTGGCCGGCAACGGCCTGCTCGCGGTACAGGCGCTCGCACTCCGGCTCGGGCCCGGCACCTTCTGGGGCACGCAGTACCATCCGGAACTCGACCTCGACGCGATCGCCGCGATGCTGCGCCTGTCCGAGCCCGACATCCTCGAATCCGGCCTGTGCCGGGACGCGGCGGCGCTCGCCGCCTACGCCGACGAGGTCGCGGCGCTGCACGGCGAGGACCGCCCCGACCTCGCCTGGCGCCACGGGCTCGGCCCCGAGGTGCTGGAGGCGCCCCGGCGGCGGCGCGAGATCGGCAACTTCCTGGCCCGTCTGGTCCGGCCCCGCGCCGCCCGGCGCTGAGAGAAGACCCCGCGCGACGCCGAGAGGGGCCGAGCATGCCGCAGCCGCCGCCCGGAACCGGGCGGGCGCGGGCGCGTCGTTCCTGATATCCTCGCCCGACCGTCAGCCCCGAGGTGGACCATGCGGACCCCGATCCTGTTCCTTCTCGCCGCCGTGGCGCTGCCCGGCGCGGCCGAGGCCCAGGTCACGCCCGACCTGAACAGCTGGAACCGCTCGCTCTCCTATCAGAGCGACATGCGCTCGCAGCAGCTCTCGCAGACGAGCGAGCTGAACACCCTGCGGATGCAGGTGCAGCGCAACGTGCAGTTCGCCCCGGCCCCCGTCGTCGCGCCCGGCGTGGTCCTGCGCCGCGGCGGCTTCTCGGCCCGGGGCCCGCGCCACTCGGGCGTGCGCGCCGGCCGCACCGGCCTCGACCGCTCGCTCGACACCGGCGTCTGCATCGGCTGCTGAGCCGCGCGCGGCCACCGGGGTGCGGGTTGCGGATGCGGGCCCGGGCCCCACGTCAGGGCCGGACAGAGCAGGGACACAGGGAGCCGTCCATGGCCACCGTCACGCCCGCCCGCGCATCGCTGCGCCTGGTCAACCCCGGCATGCCGCCCGGCATCCCGACGCCGCCCAATCCGGGCGAGATGCCCCCGCCCGACCTGCCTCCGCCCCCGGAGCGGGATCCCGATACCGGCCCGACCGGCCCGCGCGTGCCGGGCCCCGATCCGGACGTGGACGAGCCGCCGGACCCGGCCCAGGTGCCCGACCGTCTTCCGGGCATCCCGACCGGCCCCGGCACGCGCCACGACGCGGCGGCGCCCTGAGGGGGCGGCCGGTGGCCGCGCGGAGCGCGTGCCCGGACGGAGGATGGGGACGGGCTGGTTCGGGACCGCTCTCGAGCCCTTCCCGATCGCGTTGCGATCGGGAAGGGCTCCAAGCTCTTGTCCTGGTCTTGACGCGCTCTCTTGCGCCGAACCGGCGTCCACTTCGGCGGAGAGCGCTCAGTGGTCCGTGCCGGGCCGGTTGGGGCGCGGGGGGCCGCCATGGTGCTCGGTGAAGCTCGAACGCCGGGGATCGCCCTTGGCTTGCGCGACCCGGCGCCTGAGAAATCCGGCCACGACGATCACGATGGCCAGGGTGGCGACCGCCAGGATGATGATGAGATAGTCGTTGTCGGGCATGCCAGAGTTCTCCGCGGCGCCTCCACAAGCAAAGGCCCGGACAATCGAAAGTTCCTTCACTAGAGGCACACACCGCGCCTTCGTGGAAGACTTTCCTCACCGCACGGCCGAGAATTGCCGGACTGAATTGAAAATCATGCATTCCGGATAAGCAGTCGTCTCCGGCCGGCCCTTCCGAACAGGCGTTGCGGACGGCGCAGCTTAGGCTCAAGATCCCGCGGCGGCGATGCCGACCCGCCCGTCGCGAGGGGTCCACACCGATGCCCGAACGGAACAAGACCGAGACGGACGAGGAACCGGGCGCGCTGACGCGGGCCTCGACCTTCCTGTTCCTGCACACCGAGCACGCGATCTACGCGATCCTGGGCCTGCTGCTCGGCGCGACGGCGCTGCTCGCGCTGTTCGATGCCGGCCGCCTGACGCTGGAGGCGTTCCACGCCTACGGCCGGGCACAGCAGCTCCTGGAGGTGGTGGACCGGCTGCTGTTCCTCCTGATGCTGGTCGAGATCCTGCACACGGTGCGGGTCTCGATGCGCTCCGGGCGGCTGACCTGCGAGCCGTTCCTGATCGTCGGGCTGATCGCCTCGATCCGGCGGGTGCTGGTGGTCACGCTGCAATCGGCCGAGGTCATGCACGGCCAGGACTGGACGCCCGAGAAGCAGGCGCTGTTCCAGGCCTCGATGATCGAGCTCGGCGTGCTGGCGGGCCTGATCCTGGCGATCGTGCTCTCGATCTTCCTGCTCCACCGCGCCCGCGACGACAACCGGCCGGCCGGGGAGGAGAGCGCGGGGTAGCGAGGCGCGGGCCGATCGCCCCGCTTGGGCAGGACCGTGGCCGGCGGCCGTCACTCAACGACCGACTGGGGTGATGGGCGCGGCTTGATCCGAGCGGCCGCAGCGGGCCGCCGGATGTTCGGCCACGGAATCGCGCATCATCAAGTGCCTGTCGCAAATGTTAATGCAAGTCCGAGGCATAGTCTGGACAAATACCATCCCTAACAAGCACAGGCCGCACTCTCTGCGCGACGAGGATTGACGTTCCGATCCCCGTCGCCGCGGGGCGATGCGCCCCGCGGCCGGGCCGGACATCGCCGCGCGGTCGATCGCAGGGGAGGTCTCGATGTCGATCGTGATGTCCGTCGTTCCGCGCCGCCGGGATATCCGCAGGGCCCGCCTCCCGATCGCCCTGATCGCGTTCCAGGCCTGCGCGTGGGGCGCCCCCGGGCCGCGCGCCGAAACGCCCGCCCGGGTGGACGAGGCGGGGCCGGGCGCTGCCGCCCCGGCCGAGCCGCGCGTCTCCGCGCGGGACGTGGTCGGCGAGCAGGGGGCGGCCATTCCCCTTCTGATCGAGGTACGGAACCGCCCCGGCCGGGCCGGCGGGAGCACCTACATCCTGGGCCTGCCGAAGGGCGCGCGGCTCAGCGATCCGGACCATGCGGTCACCGCCGCCGAGGACCGGTCCATGATCGAGGTGACGGACTGGAAGCTCGCCGACCTCGCCGTCACGCTGCAGCCGGAGCAGACCGGCGCCTTCACGCTGGCGGTCGCGGCCCTGTCGCTCACGGAGAGCGGGCGCCCGCTGCCGATCGCGCGGTCGGTCTTCACGCTGCGGGTGCAGCCGCGGCAGGCGCACGCCGCGCCCGCAACAACGCCCGCCGTCGCGAACGCCGAGGCGCCGGAGCCGGCGCCGGCCGCGCGCCGCCACGAGGCCGCGCTCGCCCTGCCGGAGGCCCAGCCCCTCCGGCCGCCCCCGCGGCAGGCGCCCGAGGCCGGGTCTCCCGCGCCGGCGCAGGAGGCCGTCCCCGGCAGTCCCGCGCCCGCGGCGGGGCGAAGCGGACCGCCCCCGGCG
>NZ_LSIX01000125.1:0-206 GCF_001556475.1 Methylobacterium sp. CCH5-D2
CGGCCGGCGGAATGGTGTTTAGAGACCGGCGTCGGCGGGGCGCCGGCCGGTTCGTCCGGCGAGCGCCAGCAGGACAAGCGAGCGGGTGTAGCTCAGGGGTAGAGCACAACCTTGCCAAGGTTGGGGTCGAGGGTTCGAATCCCTTCGCCCGCTCCAATTTTCCCAACCACCGATGCCGACGACAAGCCGCCCTCGGGCGGCTTTCG
>NZ_LSIX01000126.1:0-15449 GCF_001556475.1 Methylobacterium sp. CCH5-D2
CACTGGAGCCCCGCCGCCGGCGTCGCCTCTGCCGGTGTCCCCAGGCGATAGAGGCGCGACAGCGTCCGCGCCCAAGTTCTTCCGTCCGTGGCGAAGACGTCCGAGGTGAGGGTGGGGCGCCCGGAAGCGATGGTCGGGTGGCCGAAGGAGACGCCGGCAAGCACCCGCGTCCGGCCGCTCAGAAAACTCCAGGATTCCATGAGCGGCGCCCGCGCCATCTCCTCCGGAGCCGGTCCGCCTTGCTCCAGCGCCTCCAGCGCGTCGGCGAGGTCGCGCAGCCGGTCGCAGAGCCGCCGCTCGTCGGGGGTGACGGGCATCTCGGGATCGAGGCCGAGCGCGCGGGCGAACCGCCCGCTGTCGAGGGAAGCGACGAAGGGATCCTGGGCGGCCACCTCGATGGCGGCGAGAAGGAGCATGCCCTGGCGCACCGTTCCGGCCAGCGGATGGCCCGCCGCGACGGCGTGCGTCTCGGATCGCGTCGGCGCGGGCAGGGCCACGGGCAGGAACCGGCAGCCGTCACCGGCGCCGGCGCGGCGGAGGAGGGGGCGCATCGTCTGTTCGAAGCGCGTGGCGTCCGGGCCTCCTCCGGCCCGTCCGGCCCCGAGCAGCCAGACCGGGGCGGCGGATCCGGGCTCCGGCCCCACGCCGGAAGCCTGATCCGCCGCCGCCCGTCCCGAGATCACCTGTTCCCCGCACTGGCCGAGGGCGAAGGCTGCGAGGCGCTCCTCCATGGCGCCCGGACCGACAACGACCACCGACAAGGCCGCCGCCTCGCGCAAGCTGCGGTAGGGGAGCCAGGAGAGCGGAAGGTCCAGGACGACGTCCCGCGCCGTCGCCTGCGCCTGCCTGATCAGATCCTCCGGATCGTCGAAGGTGACGAGGTCGCCGGGTTCGGCCTCGACGACGCACAGGGCCTCTGGCATCGTCTCCGGGATCCGGGCAAGGCCCTGTCCCCGCTCGGTGATCCTCAGCAACGTGGCGGGCCGTGCGGCGGTGGTCAGGGCGTGGGCCGCCGCGAGGGCGGCATGGGTCGCGGCCGAACGGCCATCGGCCCCGTAGAAGGCGTAGAGCATGGAGCAGTCCCATCCCGAGAGAGCGGAGCGGGCCACGGATGCCGGCGATGGAGTGGGACCACGCGCGGACGGGCGAGCTCAAGCAACGAGATGGAACTATACCACGGGTGTAATATTTTATCACGAGCAAAGCAAGCCGCCGCTCGACTTATCCTCAGCCAACGTCGAAGCGCTGGAGCCCGGCGCCCCCCTTCCGGGCGTTGTGTGCCAAGCGGCTCGCGAGTTGCTCGGCCTGACGCAGCTTGAGTTCTCGAAACTCTCGGACGTGAGCAAGAAAACGATAAATGATTTCGAGAACCAGAAGGTGGAGCCCCGAAGCCGCGTGGTCCGCGCCTTACGCGAAGCCCTGGAGAACCGTGGGGCGCGCTTCTACCGAAGTGGCGAAGCGATTGGCGTTCTGGTCAGCAGGCCGCACGTGAAGCGCGATGACGCGGAGGATGGCACCGGGCGAGGCTAAACAGCTTGGTTCCGCGAAGAGATCTTGCCTCTACATGTGGGTACGTTTCTACCGGCATCGGCTTGCGGTGGTCGAGCAACAGGGCTGGACGTCACGGGATCGCTCGCATCCAGCCGTTGCCCACGGTTCCCCAGGGAAGCGGGTGTCAACCGTCGGACCTGGAGAACCAGGCTCGGCGCCCTGGCAAGACCATCGCTTCCAAGATGCGGCCTCGCCCCGCTCAAGCCAGCCCCCCGCTATTGCGGGCGCCTGAGGTCGAGAACGACCCACCCGAGGATCGCTGCCGTGAGGGTTGCGATCACGGGCATCGCGACGCCATCGTGCCCCGGCCGAGCGTCTCAGGCGCCGACCAGACGAAACTGCGGCTCGCCGGCTGACCTGCCCGTTAGGCGCGATGCGCAGCGGGTCTGGTTCCGGCCGCATGCCTTGGCTTCGTAGAGGGCGGCATCGGCCAAGCCGTAGAGGTCGGCGTCGGTTATCCCGGTCGCCAGCCCGATGCTGACCGTGACGGCGCCTGGCGCGATGCCGGCCGAGGCGATTGCCAGTCCCGACACCTGGGCGTGCACCCTCTCGGCGACGCGCCGCGCGCCCGCAGCGTCGGTGTTCGGCAAGAGCAGCACGAACTCCTCGCCGCCGACCCGACAGGCGAGGTCGCCGGGCCGGGGCACGGCAGCCTTGAGGCAGCCGGCCAAGCCCTTGAGCACCTCGTCACCCACAGCGTGGCCGTAACGGTCGTTGTAGCGCTTGAAATGGTCGGCATCGACGACGAGCAGCGACAGCGGGTTGCCCGTGCGTCGGGCGTCCTCGCAAGCCCGGGCGAGGACCTGCTCGAACCGGCGGCGGTTCGCAAGGCCGGTCAGCGCGTCGGTGCGCGAGAGGCGGGCCATCTCGGCGTGCATCTCCGCGCGGCGGCGGAGCTCGCGGCCGAACAGCAGCGACAGCGTGACCGTCAGCCCGCACAGCACGAGTACGACGGCGGCGATACCGAGCGCCTTCGTCCGCCATGCGGCCTCGACCTCGGCGGTGGCGACGGCGACGTTGAGGACGAGGGGTAGGTCGCCGACCCGCGTGAAGGCGTAATGGCGCTCGACGCCGTCCCGGACCGAGGTGCCGACGAAGGCGCCGCCGCCCTCGCGCACGAACCGGTCGAAGTTCCGGGTGCCGGCGATGTTCACGCCGATGTCGGCCTCGACGTAGGGATGGCGCACGACGCGCGTGCCGTCCTGCATGTAGAGGTTGATCGCACCCTCATGACCGAGGCTGATCCGGTCGAACAGCCGGGTGAAGTACGATAGCTTGAGCGTACCAAGCGCAACGCCGCCGAACGAGCCATCGGGGTTGGCGATGCGGCGGCTGAACGGCAGCATGCGCTCCCCGGTCAGGCGCGAGATCAGCGGTCGGCCGATATGGAGGCCGACGTCCGAGCGCGCCTTGTGGACCTGGAAGTAGTCGCGGTCGGCGTAATTGCCCTTGCGCGGAGGGACGGCGCCCGCATCGGCCGCGACGTCACCGTCGGCGTCGATGACCAGCATGACCCCGAGGTCCTTGGCGGTGGCGGCCCGGTCGAACAGGATGAGTTGGCGCAGCTTGGGGCCGGCCCCCGCCGCCTCGGGCGCACGCAGGTTCTCGACCGCCGCCTGCAGGGACAGGTCGATGAGCTCGACGTTGCGGGCAATGTCACGCTCGATGACCTGCAGTAGGTTCTTCGAGGTTTGCTCGGCCTTGTCCCAGGCGTCACGGCGCACCTCCAGCAGCAGGAGCCCTGACGTGACCAGCATGCCGACGGGCGCCAGCACGCTGAGCGCGACCCAGTTGCGGCCGGACCGGAGGATGCGCGGGAGGCGCCGAGGCAGGATCATCGCGCGGCGTTCCCCGGCTGCGTTGTCGTCGCTTCGATCCTGACACGCCGAGACCTAACGGGTCTTTGCGAGTGCGGAAGGGTTGTCCGGCCCGCCCACGCCTGACGGACGGGCTCGCCGAGGCAATCGGCCGCGCGAGCCTCGACCTGCTCGTCACCGACGAGACGCCCCCCCCCGGGTCCTGCGCTAACCGCGAGCCTGACGTTCGATCACCCGGCTGCCGGTCAGCGGCGTCGTGAGCGCTGCCTCACCGCTCCTTGTACCCGTGAGATGAAGAACGCGGGGACGGCGAAATAGGAAGCCGAGCCAGGTGCCGCGGATGAGCCGCTCGAAGAGAAGAGGCAGTACGACGGCGACGCTCATCACGGCGAGCGAGGCCAATCCGACATCCTCGATCACGCCCGTCTTCACGATCAGGCTGCGCCAGGCGGCCATTGGCAGGAAGAAGGCAAGATAGATCACGATGGAGCGCTTCCCGCAGGTACGCAGCGCCCCCGTCACGACGCCTCCCGCTTCGGCCAGCAAGCTGGCAAGTGCGACAATCGCCAGCGCGCCCGCGAATCCGGCCGCGAGACCCACCCCCGGCAGGCTCGCGAGGGTCGGGTGGTCCGGGATGCCCGACGGCGTGAAGGCGAGCCAGCCCTCGGCCAACGCCCAGGCCCCAAGGCTTGCAAGCGCCAGCCGCCGGTAGCGCCGCACGGCATCGGAGAAGGCAAAGATCTGGTCGGCCAGGAGGTAGCCGCCGACGAAGTAGACGTAGCGGGCGCAGAACTCCTCAACGAGGAAGGAGGAGGTTTGGACCGGCATGATCTGCAACAGCGCGGCGGTCCCGAGAAGCGCCGGGCCAGGCAAAGGCCGCAGCAACTTCGTCACGATCGAGAACACGGCGAGGAGATAGATGAACCACAGCGTTGAGTAGGGCTCGACGAGGGCGAGGGCAAGGTGAGCTAGGAAGGCCGGGATGCCCCCATCCCCGGCGACGGTCTCGTACTTCAACGCCGACTGAAGCAGCAGCCAGAGCAGGTAGAAGTAGGCGAAGTGGATTATGCGCCGGTCGGCGAAGCGGCGCCAGTCACGGTCCAGCACCCGTCCGACGAACAGACCCGAGAGCAGGAAGAAGTCCGGGATCCGGAACGGCTTGGCGAAGGCGACGACCGGGTGCAGGAAGCCCTCCCCACCCATCGCCTCGCCGGTGCCGAGGGTCGAGTGCATCATCACCACGAGCAAGATGCAGATGCCCTTTGCCACGTCGACCCAGGCGTATCGGAGCTCCTCCTCCGCTTGAGTTCTCGCCCGCCCGCCCACGATCCGTCCCCGTATCCCAGCCCGGGGCCGAGTTTCGCCGGAGCCGGTTAAGCGAGCGGCAGCACCGGCGCGCGACCGTCCATGATGGACAACGGAACTTGAACGAAGCCGCGGCCGCGGTACCAGCGCACGTTCGCCGATGCGCCGACCAGCCCCCCCGGACGAACTGCCCTGCGTCCCGTGGCGCGTTGCGAAGCCGCGTCGAACCCGTTCCGGCGCGCTCCAGCGGTGTCCACGGCTTGCGCCCGAGGCCGCCCGGAGGCGGCACAACTTCAACCGATAAGGGCCGGGAAAGCGCAGCCGGGGTTGCCGCCGGCGCCCGGCGTGGTGTCATCGCACCGCTCTCCCGCGCCACCGTCACCAGGCCGGTCGGGCAAACGCGCGCTCGGCCACCGGGACATCGTACCTCGCTCCGGCACGCTCAACGTCTCACGCCATACGGTCGCCCGCCACGGACGGCCGTCAATCCCAGATCCCGCGCAACCGTACTTTCTACGGTGTGTGCCGGCCTCGCTGCGTTCCATATAGGCCGCTCGCGGAGTGGGGGCTGACGTTGGGCGAAGACCGGCCGGACGAGTATCACGTCTACCTGAGACACGACGACGTCATCTATTTCCTGGCGGCGGACGGGACGTTCGTGTCGGACCTCGAAGGCGGTCGCGCTTTCGAGAGGATCGAGGACGCGTTCGAGGTGATCAACGCCATGACGGATGGGCGCGATCTCCCGAGGGAGCATGAACCCGGAGTGGTTCGGAACGCGCACCGCTTCTACGGGCCACGCGCCCGAGGCTGAGGGCAGGCGAACCCGCACGCAGCAGGGAGGGGGAGACCTGACCGGCATTTGGACCGGGCGGACCGAGGCTACCGCGTGGCGGCGGTTCTGGGTGGCCGACAGGCGACATCCGGGAAGCACATGGGTGCGGGCAGGAGGTCGTCCAAGGACGAGGGCGCCGAGCCCGTACCAGCGGCCCGCCACGTGTCGCACGCTGAGCGCCCCCCGGGCCGAGACATCGTCAGCGCAGGCCGATCCTCAAGCAGGCGACCCGCCTGAAGCGCAGGCTGAACTGCCTGAGCAGTCTGTACGGCAGCAGGACCGTGTTGCCCGCCGGGCGCCGGACAAAGGCCCCGGGCAGACCGACCTGCGCTGTCGCCACCATGCGGTCGCCGATCCTAACACATAAGCACGGCGCAACAGCCCCTTCTGGCGCCTCATCAACAGGAAGAAGCGCTCGGTGGATGTGCCGCCGTGGACGCGGCTGCTATAATAAGGCCAGAGCGTGCGCGCGCTGCCGCCCGGGAAGTCCGCCCGCGCCGAGCCGCTGTCGGGCATGAACAAGGTGTCGTGGATGAAGGCGGCGTCGCCGACCCGGTAGGCGACGGAGGCCAGGGTGTGGCCCGGCGTGAACAGCACCTCGACGTCCAGGTTGCCGATCCGGAAGCGCTCGCCGTCGGCGAAGAGGCGATCCCACTGCGAGCCGTCCGCCGGGAAAGTCTCGGGCAGGTTGTAGAGCCCCTTCCAGAGCTTCTGCACCTCGACGACCTTCTCGCCGATGGCGGTCGGCGCGCCCGTCCTGTCGTGCAGGTAGCCGGCCGCCGAGAAGTGGTCGGCGTGCGGGTGCGTGTCGAGGATCCACTGCAGCCTGTAGCCCGCGCGCGCGATATGGGCGAGCAGGGCATCGGCCGAGCGGGTGGCGGTCGCCCCCGACTTCGGATCGAAGTCGTGCACCGGGTCGACGATGGCGCAGTGTTTCGTCTCCGCATCGGCGACGACGTACTGCACGCTGCCCGTGCGCTGCTCGTAGAAGCCCGTCACGAGCGGGCGTCCGTGCAGGGACGTTGCGGTCAGGTCTGACATGCATTCCTCCGGTTCGGGATGAACGGCTTCGGGGCTCTGGACGTCACGCCCGACCGAGCAAGGCTGGCAGGCCGCGCGCGACGACGTAGAGGCCGACCAAGATCACCAGGCCGGCGAAGGTGATGGTCAGGGCGCGCTTGTGCCCGGCGAGACGCTGGCCGAGGCGGGCGCCGACGAGGCCGCCGAGCGCGCCGCCCAGGATGAACAGCCCGGCCAGCGTCCAATCGATCAGGCCGGAGACCGCGTAGCTCGCGGCGGTGGCCGCCCCGAAGGCGCTGACCGCCACCAGCGAGGTGCCGATGGCCATGGGCAGCGGCATGGACGTCGCCAGCATCAGGCCCGGCACGATCAGGAAGCCTCCGCCGATTCCGAAGAAGCCGGAGAACAGGCCCACCGCGAACCCGATGCCGAGCAGCCAGGGCAGGAGCACCGGGGCGCTCCGTTTGGTCAGGCGCACGTCCGGATCGCCCTCGCCGCGCCGCCGGCGCAGCATCAGGCCGCCGACCGCCAGCATCACGAACCCGAACAGGGCGAGCAGGCTCTGCCCGTCGACCGCCCTGGCCGCGGCCGAGCCGGCCAGGGCGCCGAGGACGCCGGCGAGCGAGAACGCCCCTGCGCACCGCCACTTCACGTTCCCGGCCCGCCACTGCGGGACGAGGTTGCCGGCCGCGCTGACCGAGACCGCCAGGGCGCTGGTGCCGATGGCGACATGGGGCGAGTTCACGCCGACCGCGTAGGTCAGGAGGGGCACTGCCAGGATCGAGCCGCCTCCGCCGACGAGGCCGAGGACCACGCCGACGAGCCCACCCGAGCCCGCCGCCAGGCCGAAGGTGACGAAGCTCGCCATCACGCATCCGCCGGCGCGGCAGAGGTGGACGCCGCTTGCCGGGAGACGGCGGATGGCAGGGCCTGGAACAGCAGCATGCCGACGACCATGGCGGCGACGAAGACCGCGGCCCGGGTCGGCACGACCGAGAGGAGGGTCAGCGCCGGCCCGGGGCAGAGGCCGGCCAAGCCCCAGCCGATGCCGAAGACCGCGGCGCCCGTCAGCAAGCGCGGATCGAGGTCGCGCCGCGTCGGGATCTCCAGCTTGGGCGCGAGCACTGGCCGGCCCCGGCGCGTCGCGATGCGGTAACCGGCGGCCGAGACCGTGACGGCACCCGCCATGACGAAGGCGAGGCTCGGGTCCCAGCGGCCGGTCACGTCGAGGAAGGCGAGGACCTTGGCCGGGTTGGCCATGCCGGAGACGATGAGGCCAAGCCCGAACAGCAGGCCGGCCGCGAACGCGGACACGATCCTGGACATGGTCAGGCTCCGATCAGGTGACGCGTGACGAAGACCGTCACGGCGGCGGCGGCCATGAATGTGCCGGTCGCCACGAGGGAGCGGGGCGAGCCGCGGCCGACGCCGCAGACGCCGTGGCCGCTGGTGCAGCCGGCTCCGAGCCGCGCGCCGAAACCGACCAGCAATCCCGCAAGCCCGAGGAGCGGGAGCGAGGCCTCGACCGCCACGGGCGGCCTGCCGCCGCCGAGGCCGGCGTGGACGAGGGGCGCGAGAAGCAGGCCGGCGAGGAAGGCGGCGCGCCAGCCGATCCCGCCGGTGCTCGGCGGCAGCAGGCCGCCCAGAATGCCGCTGACGCCCGCGATGCGGCCGTTGAGTATCAGGAAGAGCGCTGCGGAGGCGCCGATCATGAGACCGCCGAAAACGGCGGAAAGCGGGGTGAAGGTATCCATGGCACTCACTCCTGGACCGCGGTGCCGGGCGTCTCGCGCAGGCTTGGAGCGATCCCTCAGGCGCCGGGGGCGTGGCCGTCGTGAGCGGCAGCGTCCAGCGACGGCGCCACCAGATTAGTGATGTCTAAATTAGAAATATCTAATCAAATGTCAAGGGATGGCGGGGAGACGCCGGATGGTCCGGGACGGCGGAACGGGCCGCGCTCCACACCGCCCCTGGCGTGAACCGCCGGATCGAGGCGGCGCTTCACGAGAGCCTCCGCTGGCACGGGGGCATCCCGAGGCGAGCGGCCGGCGGTCGCGCGAACTGGACGGGAATGGGATCGCGGGCCCACGTCGGCGGCCAACGCGGCGACGCTGGCCGGGATGGCTCTCGGGAGCGGTCACGGACCGGCGCCGGTCACGGCTCCCGGCGGCCGTGGCCGCCTTTCTGCCGCCTCACGCCGTCCAGGACTGGGGCCCGCCGTTGCCTGTCCTGAGGCGCCTCGACCTTCGGGCCGCCCGGGCGATCGATGTCGAGCGCGACGCCCTGCGGGCACGCCGGGGGTTCCGATCCGGTTGGCCCCGGAGCCGACGACCGTGGCAGCCGGGTCGACCACGCCGTCACGGCGGCGCTGGGTGGACGGCCAAGCCGCCGACGCGGCGGAGCGCGCGCCTGGCGGAGCCCTGGTTACCCGATCAGCCCGCCTCCGGGCAGAAGATGTCCTTGAGCGTCGCGAGCAGGCGCGCGGCGCGGGGATCCTCCAGGCGATAGTGGAGCGTCTGGCTCTCGCGCCGGAAGGCGACCAGCCCGTCCTCGCGCAGCTTGGCAAGATGCTGCGAGAGGGCCGATTGGCTGAGGTCCACCGCCTCGGCCAGGCTCGTCACGTCCATCTCGCCCCGGGCGACCAGCAGGCATAGGATGAGGAGACGCTTCTCGTTCGCGAGAAGGCGCAGCAGGCGCGCGGCATCGGCCGCCTTGTCCTGAAGGCGCAGCAGGTCGGTCGTTGTCACCGCATCCATCGACGTCGGCCGCCCTGTATTAGACAACCCTGTTTTAGCTGGCACTAACATGGTGGCTCTGACAGGAATTCCCAACCCTGGCGATGCCGGGCAGGCAGACGTGGCCGGCGCGTAACGCGCTCGACATCTTCGCCCGGCATCGCATGTTTCCCGCGGGAGCATCATCCGTCGAAGCCGGTGAGTCCACCGTGGGACGCAGGACAACCGCGCCTGCGGGCGGGAGCGCGCGCTCGAAGCCGTCCGGGAAGCTCTCTGATGGACGTCTCAAGGCGGCGCCACCGGAATTCAGTCGGCAGCGGCGGGCTCGGCACGCGCTCGGGGGAGACCGCCCGGCAGGTCGCTCTCGCGCAACGGGTTCATGGTCCGCGCCGCGGCCAGCACGGGACGGCGGCGTCGGCCACACCGGGACGGGCAGAGCACACGCGCCCGCCCACGCCCGTCGGCGCCGGCCAGCGACCGAGCCTGCCGATCCCCGGGAACGGACTGTTTCATGCGCTCTTCACGCAGACCCGGGGATCCGCTGTCAACCGCTTGAACTTGCTCACACTCTGCGTCCTTGCTCATTCACGAGCCGGAGCAGGCCGAGCCGCGTTGACCTGGCAAGTGATGAGTGCCTTCCTCCGCCGTTCGCGAAGGCGCAGGCTCCCACGTCGAGGCAAGGCTTCTCCCCAGGCATCGGCACCGGACCCTCCGTTCCGGGAACATGGCGGCCTTCCGAACAGGCCGGGTGATGCCCGCGCAGCGGCCTGCGGAAGCCCGGCCGCTCTTCCTCGTCGCTCATCCAGCCCCGACGTCGGCCATCGCGGCGCGGGTCACCGGGACGACCCGGCCGCTCGTCACGAAGACGATCAGGCCGAGGCGCGCGCCCGTCGCGAGAAGGTATCGGGCCACCTGACGCCGGTAGTCGGCGAGGACCGCCTCCGCAGGATCCACGTCGCTTTTCCAGTCCACCACGATGTCCGGCTTGCCGACCGCGTCGCAGGCAATCGCGTCCACCACGCCCGCCGTCGCCTGGTCCTCGTCGGCGAGGCTCTCGAACCCGAACACGGGCAACTCGGCCTGGAGGCGCTCGCGGATCCCGGCGATCTCGGGAAGGCCGAGCGCCCGGGTCACGCTGGCCGCGACCTCGGCCAGGTCGACCTCGGCCCCGGCAGCGTCGCCGGTTCCGAGACCGAGCTGCCGGGCGAGGAGCCCGGCGCGCCGTCCGAGATCGTCGCCTTCGCTCGCCTCGCCCGTGAGGATCTCCTCCAGCAGCTTGTGGATGAGGATGCCGCGCTCCCGGCTGCCTGTCGGCCGTCCCCCGGGTCCGCGCCCGCCGTCGGTACCGCCCTCGACCAGGCCGGGGGCGCCGGACGTCTCGGGACCCGCCGCATCGCCGCGGCTGGGGACGATCCAGCGCAAGCGGCGCTGCCGGGCGACGGCGGCGGCCTCGGCGGCGAAGATTTCCCGTGTCTGACCGTTCGCGAATTCCGGCGCGACGGCCGGCGTCCCGACCGGCAGCCGCTCCACGTCGATGGACGGCAAATCCGCCAGCCCGAGGTCGACCACCGCCGACCAGGACGTGCTGGCGCCCGGCTCGGCGAACCGCGTGAGCACCAGCGTCTCGCGGGCCCGCGTCGCCGCCACGTACCAGAGGCGGACCCGCTCGTTCCCGACCTCGCGCTTCTCGGCCTCCAGCGCCTCGTCGTAACCGGCCGGGCGCACCCCGAAGACCGGGCAGTAGAGACAGTTCGAGGCGCGGTCGACCAGGGCTCCGGAGACGGCCTTGGTCCGGGTGGTGGTGTTGATCGGGATCACGACGGGCCATTCGAGCCCCTTGGACGCGTGCATGGTGAGCAAGGAGACCGCGGCCTCCTGCGCGTCCGGCCGGCCCTCGACCGTGCGCGTCCGGCCCTCCCAGGCCGCCCTCATCGCCCCCGCGAAGGCCCGCAGGCCGCGCACGGCGAACGGGCGCGACATTTCCAGGAACAGGTCGATGTTGGCCAGCGCCCTCTCGGCGTGGCCGTCGTGACGCTGCTGCACCACCGGGCGCAGCATGAGCGCGTCGACGGCTTGGCTGAGGATGTCGTGCGGTGTCGTGCCGAGCGCCCGCTTCGCCAGGGCCTGCAACCGTTCCAGCACCGGCCGGGCCACCGGATGGTTCACGTGCGCGACATCGACGTGCAGGCGCAGCCTGGGGACGCTCTCCGGGCGCTCCGGGTCGCGCGGCAGTCCGTCGACGAGGTCGAGCAACTCCTCGTCGGTCAGGCCGACGGCCGGCCCCCGCAGCAGGGCCCCGAGCGCGAGCGTGTCGCGCGGGTCGGCGAGCACCCGCGTCAGCGCGATCAGGTCATGCACCTCCTGCCGCCGGAAGAAGCCCTTGCCGGCCTGGGTCGAGACGGGGATGCCCCTGGCCTCAAGCGCCTCCTCGTACCGCCAGAGGTCGCTCCCGCTCGGTGCCAGCAGCGCGATGTCGCCGGCCCGGAGCGTGCGGGTGCCCGCGCGCTTGCAGGTCACGAGCTGGTGCCCGATCAGGCGCGCGCAAAGGTCCGCGACCGCTTCCGCCTCGGCGTCGCGCAGCGCCTCCGCGGTCCGCTTCGCCCCGTCGGCACCGGCCGGCACGTCGAGCGCCGCGATGCAGGGTCCGCGGTCGTGGTCGGGATGGAAGGCGTCGAGCGCCGCGAACCCGGGTTGCCCGACCCCGTTCAGGATGTCGCCGAAGCGTTCGTCCACGTAGGCGAGGATCGAGCGGCAGGACCGGAAGTTCGTCGAGATCGCGAGGACGTCGTCGGGCGAGCGCGCGAGGATGCGGTCGCGCGCCCGGACGTAGGTCGACACGTCCGCCCCGCGGAAGCGGTAGATCGCCTGCTTCGGATCGCCGACCAGGAACAGCGCGCCCGGCCGCAGCACGCGTTCCGTCCACGCGTCGGCCGCGCCGTCGGGCAGCTCGCCGCACAGCCGCCAGAGGATCTCCGTCTGAATCGGGTCCGTGTCCTGGAACTCGTCGACCAGGACGTGGCGGTAGCGGCGCCCCAGCGCCTGCCGCACGGTCTCGTGCGCGCGGAGCAGCGTGGCGGCCGCGGCGATCAGGTCGTCGAAATCGAGCAGGGCGCCGTCGCGCTTTCGGGCCTGGTACCGGTCGAGAACGGTCCGCACCGTTCCGACGAGCCTGGCCAGGAGTTCGCTCGCGGCGTTGGCCTTCAGCCGGCGCCAAGCCTCGCAGCACGCGACGTGCAGGCGCTCGGCCGACGCCTGGAGCCGGTCGGCCTCCGTCTTCGGAAGGCCGACCAGCTTGGCGGCGCCGGCCCACTTGCCTTTGCCCCCGCGGTACTTCGCGAAGTCGCCGTCCGCCTTGCACAGGCTCGCCTCCGCCGCCGCCGTCAGGATGGCGACGAGGTCGGCGTCGGCGACGCCGGTGTCCGGCAGCCGCGCGGCCATCGCCTGGAACGCCCGCACGTTCGCGGCGGTCTCACCCTCGGAAACCCCGCAGCTCCGCTGGAAGTCCGCGAAGGCCTGCACGCTGGCGCCGAAGGCCCGCACCAGGTCGGGAAGGGGTTCCGCCGGCGCGGTGCCCACCGCGCGCCCCTCGCGCAGGCAGCCGGCCACGCGGTCGATGGCCGCCAGGGCCGCGTCCGGGTCGGCCAGCACCATCTCCGCGACAAGGCCGCCGCCGCCGGAGAGGCACTCGCGGAGCCAGCCGTCGCGCAGATCCTGGAAGATGCCGTCCGCCTCCGCCTCGTCGGCGACCCGGGCGCCCGGGTCGATGTCGGCCTCGACCGGGTAGGGCTTGACCAGGCGCTGGCAGAACCCGTGGATGGTGGTGCAGGCCAGCGCGTCGAGATGCTCGCCGGCCTCGACCAGCCGGGCTCGCTGATCCGGAGACAACCCGTTCGGGAGGACGACCCGCAGCTCCTCCGGGACCTGCCCCTCGACCAGCCGGCCGACGACCTCGCCGACGCGCTCCAGCAGCTCGCTGGCGGCGAGTTCCGTGAAGGTGACCGCCGCGATGGATCCGGGGGCGACGCCCGCGGCCAGCATCATGGCGATGCGGCCGGCCATCAGCGCCGTCTTCCCGGATCCGGCCCCGGCCTCCACGAGCAGCGACCTGTCGTGGGCGGTCATGGCGAGCGCGCGCTGGGCCGCGTCGGCGAGGCCCCGGTCGTGGGCGGTCATCAGGCGGCCTCCCAGACGCGGGCGGCCTCGCCGAGCGCCGTCGTCACCAGGTCGTGCTTGCGCGGGCAGTAGGTCTTGTCGGCGTTCGCCGGCAGCGCGAAGGCCAGGTCGTTCCAGGCATCCCGGGCATCGGGGCCGGCGAAGGCGTTGCCGGCCCGCAGGCTCGCGCCGGCCGCGACGAGATACGTGGCCAGCTCGTCGAGGGCCTCGTCCGGCCGTTCGAGCCGGAGGCACAGGGATTCCCGCGGGAAGTGCAGCGAGGCATCGATCGACACGTCCGCGCCGAGGAGCACGCGGGTGGCGTAGCCGTACAGGCACCGCTGCAGTTCGCGGCCGCCGTCGAGGACCGTCCCCGCCTCGCGGGGCTTGCCGGTCTTGTAGTCGCGCACCCGCGCGCTGCCGCGGTCGTGCGACAGGTCGAGCCGGTCGATGTAGCCGGAGATCCGGAAACCGGTGCCGGGTATCGTGACCGTGGCGTCGCTGTCCCAGGGGAGGGGGTGGTGGTCGCGCTTCGGCGGCTGCCCGCCGAACGGGACCTCGACCCAGCTTCCCTGCCCGAGGAGAGGCTGGTCGGGGTGGGTGAGCGCGGCCAGGGCGAGCGCGGCCGTCTCGTCCAGGGTCCGCCGCCAGATCAGCCGCGGCGGGATCGGGCGCTCGCGCTCCCAGACCTCGGCGACGGTGGCGAGGACCGCGGCCAGCGCCCGGCGCTTGCCCGCGTCCGTCGACGGGGCGAAGCCGCCATCCGCCTCCAGGGCGACCACCGCGCGTTCGAGCACCTCGTGCAGGAGGTTGCCGAAGGCCTGATGACCGAGCGTGAGCGGCTCCGCGGCCGCGTCGGCCGTCTCCAGGCCGAGCCCGTAGGTCCAGACGAAGCCCAGCGGGTCGCGCAGGAGCTTGCGCAGCGACCGGGCGGAATGGGTGCGATCCAGGATCGCGAGCACGACCGGGTGGTCCGGCCGGACGCGCCCGTCGTGCGCGGTCAGCTCCGCCCGGCCCCAGGCCCGCCAGCAGCCCGCCGCGCAGATGGCCGGGGCCGTCGCGCGGAACTCCGCCGGCCGGGCCATGAGTCGGTCGACCTCGCCCACGGCGTGGGCCGGGACGCGGTTGCGCCCCAGGTAGGTCTCGGCCGCGCCGAACTCGCGCAGCAGCGGGCTCCTCCCGAGCAGGCGCCCGTCGGGGCCGCGCCGCGGCCGGGACAGCACGACGGCCCCGGCGCTGGTGGCCAGAATCGCGCGGAAGTCGCTCCTGTCGGCCAGCGGCCTGGGGAAGGGGTCGAGAAGACGGGACGGCACGAGATGGTCCGACAGCAGCCGATCTTCCGCGCTGACCTGCGGCCAGCCGCGCGAGCTCAGCCCGAGCAGGCGCACGAAGCGCCGCGGGGCGGCGGCCAGCGCCGAGGCGGGGGCCCAGACGACCGAGGCGCAGGCGTCCGCCCCGTCGTCGATGCGCAGGCGTCCCAGCGTCAGGTCGACGACGGCCGGCGCCCCCTCGATCAAGGCCTTGCGCCAGATCCGGAGCGCCAGGCCGTGCAGGAAGCGCTCTCCCGCCTCCGCCGCGACCGACACGCCCTGCACGAGCACGCCCACGACGTCCCGCAGCGCCGGGACGTGGTCCTGCCCGTCCGGGAAATCCTCTGCCCGGAGGCTGTTCAGCAGCCGTTCCCAGGCCGTCGGGTCGGTCAGCGGCGCCTCGCGCGGAAGGACGCGGGTCCATCGCTCGGGCAACGCGGCGAAGGGACCGGGGCCGTCGCGCAGGAGGGCCGCCAAGCGGCGGACGCCGTCCTGCGAGATCCCCCTGACCAGGACGTCGGCGAGGGCGGCCGCGGCCTGCCCCTCGCGGACGCTGGCGGCGGGCACCCCGTGGACGAAGCGCACGTCGAGGTTCGCCTCCGCCCGGAGCGCGAGCACGACGTCGTCGTACTCCTCGGTGCGGCAGGCCGCGACCGCGATGTCCGCGGGCGCGGCCTGCCCGGACGCCATCAGCTCGCGGGCCCAGCGCAGCGCCTCCAGGACC
>NZ_LSIX01000127.1:0-11831 GCF_001556475.1 Methylobacterium sp. CCH5-D2
ACCGCGTCCTGCACCGGGTGGCCTCGTTCCTGAGGTCCCCTCTCGGACGTCGCCTCGACCGCGCTGCCCGCGGACGCAAGGACCCGCTCGGTGGCGCCCGAACCGCCGGACGACCTCGCGGCGTGCTCGGATTCGGCTGCCGGACTCGATCCCACGGCGCGGGACGGGGCGGTCGCACCGGACCATCCGGGGACACGACCGTCCGGCTCCGGATCGGCGTGCGTCGGCGCCGTCTGCGCGACCGTATCGTGGGCAGGATCGACCCCGGCTCTCGGGGAGGCGCCGGTCGAGCCCGCCTGCGCGGCGGAGCCGGAGCCTACCCCTGCCCCGGTTGGCGTGGTCGAGAGAGGCGTGCCGCCGCCCCCGGCGCCCGCGGTGCTCTCCGTCGGTGCGGGTGTTCCCGCTTCGCTCGCGCCTTCCTGGGCCGCGGCATGCGCACGCGATGCGGCCGGCGCTTCAGGCTCCGAGCGCCCTTCCGCCTCCTCGGCCGCGAAGGCGGCGAAGATCATCGCGGAGAACACGATCGCCTCGAACTGCTTGCGATGGTTCTCCCGAGCCTCGGGCTCGGCCGATCCCGTCGCGCCGGCCGCCGACGGGGCCTCGCCCGGCGGCGGCGGCGCGGGGCCGGCGCCGGTGCCGTCCCATCCGGACGCCCGGGCATCCGTCGATGACAGGCTGACGGCTGCGGCGGCAACGAGCGCGGCGAGCAGGGCGGCTGGATGGACCGTGACCCGCGTGCCGTCGCCCCGGTGCCGGAGCGGCAGGAGTTCGGGATGGCGTTCCGCGACCCGGTTGATGAGGCTGCGGAAATCGCTGCCCCACATGGGCTCCTCGAGGACCTCGGAGGCGACCAGATAACGGCCGCCGATCCGGGCGAAATGCATGATCGCGGCGCCGTCCGGCCTGCAGAAGACGAACCAGGGCTCCGCCTCGTCGCTGAGCCCCTGTTCGCTATCGATCGACAGCCCCGCCCGGACGAGGGCGGCCTCGACGCGGTAGAATTCCGCGAGTTCCTGCTGCGACCAGCCGCGCCGGGCCATCGCATCCGGGCGAGGGAACGAGAGCACCTCACTCATCCGAACCTCCGTTCCGCAGATGCCGGGTCGCCGCGCCTCTACCGTTCATGGAAGCCGCGTCCCAGCGCGTCGGAGAAGGGGGCGACGAGGTAGTCGAGGGCCGTGCGCTCGCCGGCCGAGACCACGACCTCGGCCGGCAGCCCCGCGTGCAGGCGCGGCCGCACCGCGTCGGGCAGGAGCCGGTCATCGATCTCGACGGTTCCGGCGAAGTAGGGCTGCTTGGTCCCCTCATCCACCAGCCGGTCGCGCGAGACGGTGGTGAGGGTTCCGAAGATCGCGGGCATGCGCCGTGTCTGGAAGGCCGGAAACTTGATCTCGGCCCGCATGCCGGCCTGGATGGCCTCGAGGTCGTTGGGCGCGAACTGGACGCTGATCACGAGTCTGTCGTTCGTCGGCACGATCTCCATCAGCGCCTCCCCGGAGCGGATGACCTGCCCGAGCGTGTAGACCTTCAGGCCCTGGACGACGCCCTGGTGCGGCGCGCGAACCTCGTGCCGGCGCAGGACGTCCTGGGCGACGACGAGTTTCTCGCGCAGCTCGGTCGTCCTCTGCCGAGTCTCAAGCAGCTGGGCCGTCAACCCCTCCTGAACCTTCTGCCGGAGCTGGGTGGCTTGCATCCGGGCCTCGCTGATGCCGTTGCGTGCCTTGGCGGTGTCGGCCACGGAGCGCCCGATCACGCCCTCGAGCCGCGTGCGCTCGCGCTCCATGACGAGGACCCGCGACAGCGGAATCAGGTCCTTCTCGCGCAGGCTGCGCAGGCCAGTCAGCTCCTGCCGGATCAGGGCGACCTGCTCCTCCACCGACGCCTTCTCGACCGCTAGCCCCGAGATCTCGGTCTCGAACTGCGTGACCCGGCTCTCGATGAGCGCGAGCTGAGCCCGGAACGACGCGCGCCGCTCCGCGAGCTGGCTCGCCTGGTCGGCGATCATGCGGGCGACGGCGCCCTCGCCTTGCCGGGCGGCGATCTCGGCGGGCAGCGGCAGCTCGGACGCCGGCTCCTGCTCGGCGCGCAGCCGGGCTTCGAGGATCAAGGCGGCGTCGAGCTGGCCCCGCAACAGGTCGGCGCTCGCGCGCGACTGCAGGGGATCGACGCGTAGCAGCACGTCGCCAGCCCGCACGCTCTGCCCGTCGCGGACCAGGATCTCCTGGACTATGCCGCCTTCGAGGTGCTGGACCACCTTGCGACTCCCCTCCACGACGACCACGCCGGGGCCGATGACGGCGCGATCGAGTCGCGCGAGAGCCGCCCATGTGCCCGCCACCCCAAAGGTCGCGACGATGAGCGCGTAGCCCGCCACCGCGTAGCGACGCCAGTGGATCGCGTCCGCGGGCGTGGACGGCCCCCGCGACGGGGACCGCGGCCCGATCGGCAGCGCCGTGTGCGTCTCGATCCGCGCCGTGGACATCGCCTACCCCGCGTTTCGCTGCGCTTCGGCGCCGCGATGGGCCTGCAGCGCGTTGGCGGCCGTCGGTATCAAGGTCGGCCCCGGTCGGGGCCCGATCATCTGCGCGAGGACCTGCTCGGCCGGACCACAGCTCTGCAGACCGCCGCCGCCCATGACCAGGATCTGGTCAGCCTCGGTGAGGAGGCCGACCTTGTGCGTCACGATCAAGACCGTGGTCCCGGCCCGTCTCAGCGCCGTCACCGCCTCCATCAGGGCGGCCTCGCCCGGCTGGTCGAGGCTCGCGTTGGGCTCGTCGAGGACCACGAGGCTCGGCTCGCCGAAGAGTGCGCGGGCGAGCGCGATGCGCTGGCGCTGGCCGCCCGAGAGACCGGTCCCGGCTCGTCCGATCCGCGTGTTGTAGCCGTCCGGGAGGGATTGGATCAGCGCGTGGCAGCCGGCCCGGCGTGCCACCGCGATGACGGCTGCATCGTCCGCGTCGGCGAAGCGCGCGATGTTCTGCGCCACCGTACCGTCGAACAGCTCGACGTCCTGCGGCAGGTATCCGACGTGGCGTCCGAGCTCCTGCTGGTCCCAGTGGCGCAGGTCGGAGCCGTCGATGCGCACGCTCCCGTCGAGGAGGGGCCAGATTCCCGTGATGGCGCGAACCAGCGTCGACTTGCCCGCCGCACTCGGTCCGATCACGCCCACGACACTGCCGGGCTGCAGGCGGAAGCTGACGTCGCTCAGGATCGGCCGGGTCGAACCGGGCGCCGCGACCGAGATGGCCTCGGCCTCGATCAGACCGCGCGGGCGCGGCAGCGTCAGCCGTCGCGCGTCCGGCGCGGCGGCGGCGAGGTCGCTCAGCCGGCGATAGCTGGCGCGGGCAGCCACGAACCCCTTCCAGTTCGCCACGACCGACTCGATCGGCGCCAGGGTCCGACCGATGATGATCGAGGCCGCGATCATCGATCCGGCCGAGATCTCCCGGTGAATCGCCAAGTAGGCGCCGGCGCCGAGGACCAGCGTCTGGAGGAGCATCCGGACGAACTTCGTCGCGGCCACAATGAGGCCGGCCCGGTCGCTCGCGTCCGCTTGACGCCTCAGCACGTCGTCGTGGCGACCCCGCCAGACGCCGCGCAGGGCGGCGAGCATTCCCATTGCCTGCAGGAGCTCGCCGTTCCGGAAGGTCGCCGCCGCCTGCTGCCCAGCCTCGCGCGAGGCCCGGTTGGCCGCGTCGAGTGGCCGCCGGGTCGCGATCTCGTTGACGAGCGTCAGACCCAGGATGGTGCCGCCGCCGAGCAGCGCCATCCAGCCAAACCAGGGATGGAGGACGAAGCAGGCGACGAGGAAGATCGGGGCCCAGGGCACATCGCAGAAGGCTAGAAGGCCGCTGCCGGTGAGGAATTCGCGCAGGATATCCATGTCCCGCAGCGCCGACTCGTGCTGCGCGCCCGGCCGCAGCAGCGCGCCGCGGTGGGCGGCATCGAAGACCGGGTTCGTGATCTCCCGGTCGAAGATCATGCCGCCGCGGACCAGGAGGCGCGAGCGCAGCATCTCCAGGGCCGCGTATACGGCGATGCCGAAGGCGGCGATCAGCGTGAGCCCGATCAGCGTCGTCTCGTTACGACTGGGCAGGACCCGATCGTAGATCTGGAGCATGTAGAGAGGGCTGACGAAGAGCAGCAGGTTGATGAAGAAGCCGAAGACCACGGCGGTCGCCAGCACCGGCCGCATCGCGCGGAAACCGTTGTCCAGCGCCGAGCGCATAGGGCGAGCCCTCTTCCTGTTCACGCAACGCCGGCACGCACGTCGTGCCCCGATCACTCCGTATAACGCACGGACGGGGCCAGCCCTACGGTGCCTGGACCGGCGAACGGACGCTGCGGATGCGTCGTCCCCGTCGGCAAGAATACACGGGATGCGATAATAGGGCCGTTCGAATACGTTCCAAGCGCTTCCCACCGCGAACCCGACGTCGTGCCGCCACGTGCGAGCGAGAGGATTCCGGGAGCGCCTGGACAGGGTTCGGCGTTCCTGAAATATGGATATCACTGTACAGGCTCTGGCGCACGGCAGTGATTGCGCACGGGAGGCACGCCGCGGTGTATGCTCATCACCAACGTCTGGACTCCGAGGCCGTGCTGGAGCTTCGCCGGGAGGGCGGCCGGTACCTGAAGGAGCTCAGGGAGGCGCGCGGCCTGTCGCAGAGGCAGCTCGCCCAGATGGTCGGGGCGGAATACTACACCTTCATCTCTCAGCTCGAGACGGGTCGGGGCCGGATACCGCCGGACCGCTACCGTGCCTGGGCGGACGCGCTCGGGGTCGCGCCGCGAGACCTCGTACGGAACGTGATGCGCTTCTACGATCCGATCACCCACGAGATCCTGTTCGGCGAGGAGCCGCAACCGGGCAGGTAGGCAGCGTCGGATCGGACCTAGCGGGATCGACCCTCGATGCCGGCACGGTCCGTCGGCACCTTGCCCCCGTCCCCCAGCGGGATCGAAATAGGACAAGCGCGATGCGTGGAGGCGCGGCACCCGCGCCTCCACGCGAAGCGCGGTTCAGCCCTCGATGATCCGCTCGCCGAGCTTCCGATCGACGGTCGCGACCGTCCGGTCGATCTCGGCGTCGGGCTCGCCGAGCTGGTGCGCGATAAGCTTCACCAGAAGATCGACCCGCTCGATGAAGGGCGCCCCGTTCGCGACCGCGCGAGCCGCCGAGGAGGGCTTGAGCAGGCTCTCGGCCGCCTTGGCGTACTTCTCGAACGGAACTTGGTCGGCCGGGTCGGCGCCGAGCCGCCGAGCCAGGGCGTCCACGTGCTCGTAGATCGCGCGGGACTGGGCGAGGTCGCCGTGCACCGCCTCGCGGATGGAGCGGGGCTCGCCGGGGGTGATGCAGCGGTAATTGCCGGTAAGCAGCATCGACCACTTGGCTAGCGGCACGAACAGCGATTCGAACACCTTGAGCTTGACCGGCACGTCGTGGCCGTCGAGGCGCACCGCGTCGATGTCGGCCTCCAGCTCGCGCAGCAGCCGGTTATGGGCTTCGTCCGCGAAGGTCGCCGCCTTGAAGTTCGTCGGCAGCCCGACATGGAGCACGTTCGCCCCCTCCTCCGGCGGACGGAAGGCCTGCGGGTCGGGCGAGCACAGCGAGACGAGGCCCGGCTCGAACCGGTCCCAGACGCCCGCATTGGTGTAGGCCTCCTCTAGGTCCATGCCTGCCAGCCCCGGGATCCGCTTGAGATAGGGCAGTGGCGGCATGTTCATGAGCGAGAGGCAGGGCAGCTTCGCCGCCGCGATCTTGATCATCAGCACGCGGATCGTGTGATTGTTGTACTGCGGCTCCTGCATGGCGAGGCCGACGAGGTCGTAGCGGGAGACATCGACCTCTTCCGGTGGCGTCGCGTCGAGCTTGCCGGGCAGGTCGCGCGAGTGGATCGCTCGGTGCTCCGGCTCGTCGCGCAGCTTGATCCGGACCTCGGTCCCCTCGGCGTTGATCAGATCCGCGGTCTTGCGGCGGCAGACCAGCGTCACATTGTGGCCGGCCATCAGCAGTTTGGTCGCGAGCAGGGAACCGTAGGAGGCCCCCAGGATCAGGATGTTTCTCGGCACGTCTTCTCTCCCCGGCGTCCGTTGTTGCGTTTGTTGTTCGCTGCCGGGCGCTGAGCCTTGTGGCCCACCGCACCATCCGCGGGACCGAGGGATGGCAGTCGGCCCAGGAGAAGGCAACCCGGCTGGTATACCGGGCCGCGCGCCGCGCAGTGCGGATCCACGGCCTTCGGCGTCGCGCCGGGCCCGACGCCGAAGGTGCGGCGCCGCACGAATGTGGCGAAACCTTGGCCTTAAGCTGGCGTTTACAGCTCAACGAAGTCACCCCCACCACGGAGACCGATCATGACCAGCCTGAAGGCACGCCTCACCGCCGCCGTGGCCGCCGGCCTCACCGCCGCCGTCGCGCTAACCGCCTACGCGCAGACCCTGGCTCTGCCGACGCATTTCGTATGAGGCTTCGCCGCGAGCGCGGCGTGGGACGCAGGCTACGGGTCGCCCCCTGTCCGTCGCGACCGCATCGCCGCGACTCTGTAGATGGTCCTGATCCTGGGAGTGGACGGCGAAGCGATGGTGCGGGCGGTCGGATTCGAACCGACACGTATTGCTACGGCGGATTTTGAGTCCGCTGCGTCTACCGTTTCGCCACGCCCGCGCGCGGCCAAGACCCTGCATCGACGATCCAGAGTCGGGCACTGCCCCCTTATCGCAGGCGTGTCGGAAGCGCCAGCAGTGCGTGACAGGAAGCGCAATACAGCCCTCCGGTCGAAGCTTGCCGAGCCGCTGGATAATAGATAGCATCCTATCTGTTGAGCGGCAGCGATGCCGCGTATGGTCTCCCTCGGACGGACGGTGGGCGGTGGCGGCAGCGGATCTGCGGCAGATCCGGCAGGCTTATACCCAGACGCTCTTGCTGGCGGGGCGGCGGTGGCGCCGGCTCGCCGACATGGCCGCGGTCGCCCACGGAACCTCGGAGGCGACGGCATTACCCCTATTGCTGATCGCCCGGATGGGAGGCGAGCCCCGCCAGAACGCCCTCGCCGAGGCGCTGGGTATCGAGGGCCCGTCGCTGGTCCGGCTTCTCGATCGGCTCTGCGCCGCCGACTTGGTCCAACGCCGGGAAGACGCGACCGACCGACGCGCGAAGGTCCTGCGCCTGACGCCGGCCGGACAAGCGGCCGCGGCGAAGATCGAGGCTGACCTCGACCGCCTCCGTGAGTCGGTGTTCGCGCAGGTGAGTGCTGCCGATCTCGAGGCGGGCCTGCGGGTGTTCCGGGCCGTCCAGGCGCCGCTCGGCGGCGAGGCAGACGGGGGGACGGCATGAACTTGCCGGGCTGGCGCGACTGGGCCTTCTCGATCAAGACCTTCGGGGCGGCGATGCTGGCGCTGTTCCTGGCGCTCTGGATCGACCTGCCAAAACCCTACTGGGCCGTCGGCACGGTCTACATCACCAGCCAGGTGCTGGCCGGGGCAACCCGGTCGAAGGCCGTGTACCGGATCGGTGGAACGGTGCTTGGCGCCGTGCTGACGGTAGCCCTCGTACCGAACCTCGTGGATGCGCCGGAGCTTCTGGTGCTCGCGATCGCGCTCTGGGTCGCGCTCTGCCTCTACGTCTCCCTGCTCGACCGGACGCCCCGGAGCTACCTGATGATGCTCGGCGGCTACACGGCCGCGCTGATCGGCTTCCCGGCGGTCGGCGAGCCCGGCGCGGTCTTCGACACCGCAGTGGCGCGGGCCCAAGAGATCACGCTCGGCATCCTCTGCGCAAGCCTGGTCTCCTCCGTCGTCCTGCCCCAGTCGGTGGTCCCCGCGATCGCGGGACGGCTCGACCTGTGGCTGCACGACGCGCGGGCCTGGGTGGGCGACGTGCTGGGCCGCGCCCGTCCGGCGCGGGACACGCAGGCGAAGCGGTTGCGGCTGGCCTCGGACGCGATTGCGTTCGACGCGCTCGCGACGCCGCTGCGCTACGATATGATCGGCGCGGAGCGCTCGGTCGAGGCCATGGCGACGCTTCGCCAGCACATGCTGATGTTCCTGCCGATCGTCTCGGCGATCGCCGACCGCATCGAGACTCTAGAGCGGGCACGGGCCCTGCCCCAGCGCCTGCGGGACCTTCTCGACGAGATGGCCGCGTGGATCGCTGCCGGCATCACCGACCTGGCCGAGGCCGCACGGCTGCGCGGGACCGCGGAGGCTCTCGCGCCGGATCTCGGGGCGCAGCCCACTTGGGACGACCTCGTGCGGGCGAGCCTCCTCGCCCGGCTCGTCGACTTCATCGACCTTCGCCAGGACACCCGGCTGCTGCAGCGGCACATGGCCGACGGAAGCCCCGTGGGCGAGCCGCTCGCCTTCCGGTACACCGCCGCGGCCCGCACGATCCGGCATCGCGACCACGGAATGGCCCTTCTGTCGGCCGTCGGCGTCTTCCTCTCGATCCTGCTCACCTGCGCGATCTGGATCGCCACGGGTTGGCCGGACGGCGCCGGCGCCCCGATGATGGCGGCGGTCGCCTGCAGCTTCTTCGCCGCCCAGGACGATCCCGCGCCGTCCATCCTCGGCTTCGCGAACTCGGCCATCGTCGGCGCGCTGGGGGCCGCGATCTACCTGTTCGCCGTGCTCCCGCTCGCGACCACCTTCGAGATGCTGGCCCTGGCGTTCGCCCCGAGCCTCCTGCTCTGCGGTGTGTTCATGGCGCAGCCGCGCACGGCGCCGCTGGCCATGGGCGCCGCGGTCAACGGCCCCACCCTGATCGCGCTCCAGAGCAGCTACAGCGCCGACTTCGCTGCCTTCGCGAACTCGGCGATCGCCGTGATCCTCGGCATGTGGACGGCGGCCGTGGTCACGCGCCTCGTGCGCTCGGTCGGCGCCGGATGGTCTGCCCGGCGCCTGCGGGCCGTCAACCGCCGCAGCCTCGCCCGGGCCGCCGGGCGCCACGGAGCACAGAACGGGCTCGAACTCGCCGCGCTCATGCTTGATCGCGTGGGCTTGATCGCGCCGCGCCTCGCGGCCCTGCCGTCGGACGACGCGGAATGGACGGACGACCTTCTGGCCGAGGTCCGCGTCGGCATCAACGTGGTCGAGTTGCGGCGGGACCGCCGTCGGCTATCCGGCCCGGCGCGCGCCGCGGTCGAGCGGCTTCTCGCTGCCCTGGCGCGCCATTTCCAGGGCGGGGCCGAGGCACCGCCGGCCGACATCCTCGACGCGATCGACGCCGCGCTCGATGCGGTCCGCCACGACGCCGGGCAGGCCACCGGGCGGACCGCGCTCATGGGACTCGTCGGCATCCGTCGCGGCCTCTTCCCGGAAGCTGCACCCTACCGCGCCGCCTCCGGCGCGGGGGCGCAACCGGAGCTCGCGGCATGACGGGTGAGTTCGACCTTTACGGCGTCTACGTTCCGAGCTTCGCGGCCTGGATGCTGGTCGCTTTCGTCGCCAGCGTGCCGATCAGGCGACTGCTCGCCCGCCTCGGCTTCTACCGGTTCGTCTGGCACAGGCCGCTCTTCGACCTCGCCCTCTACGTGCTGCTCCTCGGCGCCGTCGTCTCGGTCGCGGTGCCGCTCACTTCGTGAGCCGCCGCGCGCAGCCCCGTCCCCCGGATCCTCCCATGCCCCGGTACCTCGCGCTCTCCCTTCGGCTCCTCGTCACTCTGGCGACGGTCGCGGCCGCTTTCGTCGTCGGCCTCGCACTCTGGGACTACTACATGGAGGCGCCCTGGACCCGGGACGGGCGGGTGCGCGCGGACGTGGTCGCGGTGGCGCCCGACGTCTCCGGCCTCGTCACCGAGGTCTTGGTCGAGGACAACCAAGTGGTGAAGCGGGGCGACATCCTGTTCCGGATCGATCCCGACCGTTTCGCGCTCGCCCTGCGGCAGTCGGAGGCCGTGGTCGATGGCAAGCGCGCCAGCGCCGAGCAGGCGGCCGCCGACTACGCCCGCTACACGCAGCTCAGCGACGCGGCCGTGTCCCAGCAGAGGGTCGAGGCGGCGCGGGCCGCCAACCTCGAGGCGAAGGCGGCCTACGATCAGGCGATGGCCGACCGGGACCTCGCCAAGCTCAATCTCGCCCGCTCCGCCGTGAGGGCCTCGGTGAACGGGCGGATCACCAACATGGAGCTGCGACCCGGGGCCTACGTCACCACCGGGCGCGGCGTGATGGCGCTCATCGACGGCGATACGCTGCGGGTGGAGGGCTATTTCGAGGAAACGAAGCTCCCGCGCATCCAGGTCGGCGACCGGGCGAGCGTCCGGCTGATGGGCGAAAGCGCGACGCTGACCGGCCGGGTCGAGAGCTTCGCTGGCGGCATCGAGGACCGGGAGCGCACGGCGGGCTCCAACCTGCTGGCCAGCGTCAACCCGACCTTCGCCTGGGTCCGCCTCGCCCAGCGGGTGCCGGTCCGGATCGCCCTCGACCCCGCGCCCAAAGGCGTCCGCCTCGTCTCCGGCCGCACGGCGACCGTCGCGATCGAGCCGCAGGGGTCCGCGCCCGTTTTCGACCCGTTGCGGCCCTGGCGGGGCGCGGCGACGCCCGCCTCCCGGTAGGTCCGGACGGCGGACGCGATGCCGCTGCCTCCGCCCCCCTGATCGGCGCGCAACCGAAACCTAGTTTGGAGCCGATCTGAATTGTCCGCGCTCCCGCCGGCTCGCGTCGAGCCGGCGGGGGGGCGGCACACGACGCCCAGAACCGGAGAGACTCGATGGTGGACGTATCCGCCGCAGCGGCATCGCCCGCCCGCAGCGACAGGCCGGTCGGCGACGGGCCCGTCCTGGCCCGGGTGGCCTTCACAGTGAACGGCCAGAGGCGGGACCTCGAACTAGACACCCGCACCAGCTTGCTCGATGCCCTGCGCGAGCACCTGCATCTCACCGGCTCGAAGAAGGGCTGCGACCACGGCCAGTGCGGCGCCTGCACGGTGATCGTGGACGGGCGGCGCATCAACGCCTGCCTCACGCTGGCGGTGATGAACCAGGGTGCGGAGATCGTCACCATCGAGGGGCTCGGGCAGCCGGACAACCTGCATCCGATGCAGGCCGCCTTCGTGCGCCACGACGGCTACCAGTGCGGGTACTGCACGCCGGGCCAGATCTGCTCGGGCGTCGCGGTGCTGGAGGAGATCCGCGCCGGCATCCCGAGCCACGTCACGGTCGATCTCGAGGCGGCTCCGGAGATCACAGAGGCCGAGATCCGCGAGCGCATGAGCGGCAACATCTGCCGCTGCGGCGCCTATTCCAACATCGTCGAGGCGATGAGCGAAGTTGCCGGGGGACGCGCATGAAGGCCTTCAGCTACGAGCGCCCGGGGACGCCCGCCGAGGCGGCCGCGTCCGTGGCGCGAAACCCCGGGGCGAAGTTCATCGCAGGCGGCACGAACCTGCTCGACCTGATGAAGCTTCAGATCGAGACGCCAACCCACTTGGTCGACGTGAACGGGCTCGGCCTCGACAGGATCGAGCCGACGCCGGAGGGCGGCCTGCGCATCGGCGCCCTCGTGCGCAACACCGACCTCGCGGCCGACGCCCGCGTCCGCAAGGATTACGGCGTCCTCTCCCGCGCCCTGCTGGCGGGCGCATCGGGCCAGCTGCGCAATCGGGCGACCACCGCCGGCAACCTGCTTCAGCGCACGCGCTGCCCCTATTTCTACGACACCGCGCAGGCCTGCAACAAGCGACAGCCGGGCTCGGGCTGCTCGGCCCTGGACGGGGCGAGCCGGCAACTCGCCGTCGTCGGCTCCAGCGAGGCCTGCATCGCCACGCATCCGGGCGACATGGCGGTGGCCATGCGCGTCCTCGACGCGACGGTGGAGACGATCGATGCGGCGGGCACCGAG
>NZ_LSIX01000012.1:0-7124 GCF_001556475.1 Methylobacterium sp. CCH5-D2
CGGCCGTCCCAGGGCTGGCTCGGCCGGGTGATCGACGCGCTCGGGCGCCCGGTCGATGGGCTCGGGCCGCTGCCGCAGGGGCCCGAGATCTACCCCTTGCGGGCCGACCCGCCCCCGGCCCACGCGCGGCGCCGGGTCGGCACGCCGCTCGATCTCGGCGTGCGCTGCATCAACACGTTCCTCACCATGTGCGCCGGCCAGCGCATGGGCATCTTCGCCGGCTCGGGCGTGGGCAAGTCGGTGCTGCTCTCGATGCTCGCCCGCTACACCGCCGCGGACGTGGCGGTGATCGGCCTCGTCGGCGAGCGCGGCCGCGAGGTGCAGGAGTTCCTGCAGGACGACCTGGGTGCGGCGGGCCTTGCCCGCTCGGTCGTGGTGGTGGCGACCTCCGACGAGCCGGCCCTGATGCGCCGCAACGCCGCCTACGTCACCCTCTCGGTGGCCGAGCACTTCCGCGACCAGGGCGCGCGGGTGCTCTGCATGATCGACTCGATCACCCGCTTCGCCATGGCCCAGCGCGACATCGGGCTCGCCGCCGGCGAGCCGCCGACCGCCAAGGGCTACACGCCGACCGTGTTCAGCGAGTTGCCGCGCCTGCTCGAGCGGGCCGGGCCCGGGGTGGGGGAGGGGACCATCTCGGCGCTGTTCACGGTGCTGGTCGAGGGCGACGACCACAACGAGCCGGTGGCGGACGCGGTGCGCGGCATCCTCGACGGGCACATCGTGATGGAGCGCGCCATTGCCGAGCGCGGGCGCTACCCGGCGATCAACGTGCTGCGCTCGGTCTCGCGCACCATGCCGCGCTCCTGCGACCCAGCCTTCCTCCCCGTGGTGCGCCGGGCGCGGCGGGTGCTGGCCACCTACAGCGACATGGAGGAGCTGATCCGCCTCGGCGCCTACCGCGCCGGCTCCTCGGCCGAGGTCGACGAGGCGGTGGCGCTGATGCCGGATATCGAGGCTTTTCTGGGACAGGGTAAGGAAGAAGCAACGTCCATCGGTGAAGGTTACGCACGTCTCGCCCAGATCGTGGGGGCGGGGTGAGAGGCGCGTTCCGGGATGACCGGTTGGGGCCTCCGTCGAAGCGTGGAGTGAGCGTCCCCCCATGAAATCGCGTGACACGCTGATCCGCCTGCGCCGCTTCCAGGTCGATGAGAAGCGCCGCCGTGTGACGCAGATCGAGATGATGATGGCCGACTTCCTGCGCATGGCCCAGGAGCTCGACCGGGAGATCGCCCAGGAGGAGGCCCGTGCCGGCATCTCCGACACCGCCCACTTCGCCTACCCGACCTATGCCCGCGCCGCCGCCGGCCGCCGGGACAACATGCGCCAGTCGGCCGCCGCGCTGGAGGACCAGCTCGCCGAGGCCAAGGCCGAGCTCGGCGAGGCCTTCGAGGACCTGAAGAAGGTCGAGATCCTGGACGACCGCGAGCGCTCCGCCGAGCGCGCCGCCGAGGCCGCCCGCGAGCAGGCCGCGATGGACGGCATCGGCCTCGGACGCGCCCGCGCCTGAGGCTGGCCGCGAAGTCCCGTACGGGGCCGGGTGGCCGGCTCCGCCTCGCCGTCGCGCATCGCTGCGCTGCATCGCCGGGGTCCGTGCCCCGCGATGCGGCGTTTTTCCGTTCGTTGGGCCGGCGTCGCCGGGAGCCCCACGCCCAGGGGCTGCCGCAGGCGGCGCGGGGTCAGGGTCGAGTCCGCAAGGCCCCGGTGCCGACCGGAACGACCTCCGGCCTCGGGTCCCGAGTCCGTCCGCCGAACTCGGCCCTTCGACTGGGCTTAGCCCGGCAGGCGTGCGGTGTCCGGCGCGAGCAGGCGCCGCGCCTTGAGGTTCAGGGCCGGCTTCTCGATCAGCTGCCAGGACAGGGCTGCCGGCCCGATCACCAGGAGGGCGCTCGCGAGGGCCTGGACCAGCGGATGCGCGCCGGGCGTCGGCCCGAGCACGACCTGCTGGATCGGGTAGGCGTAGATACGGCGAGCGCCGCGATCCGGCGCAGCGCACCGGAATTGTTCGCTCTGTCGCTCATCGGGCCATTCCCAGGATGCCGGCCGGCTCGGCCGATCGGAGGTCGGCGGCCCGGCCCGCGCCGGAACCCGTGTCCGCCGTCGCGTCCGCGCCGGCGGCCGGATCCGCGCGCGCGCCGTCGGCGGCGCCGAGCAGGAACCAGAGCAGGGCGGCGGTCTTGATCGAGAAGGGCGAGTCGCTGATGACGAGCAGCAGGCAGATGTAGGCCGCCACCGCGCAGCGCAGCCGCCACGCATCCGCGTTGCCGGCGGGCATCAGCACGAAGAGCAGCCAAGCCGCCAGCCCGCCCACGAGCCCGATCTGGAGCAGCACGTAGGCGTAGCCCGCGTCCGAGACGAAGACCTTCTCGGCGCTGATCCCCAGCACGCCTTCGAGCGGCAGCGCGGTGACGATCTCGGCCGCGACCAGCAGGCGCCCGACGAAGTTGTTGCTCCGGTCCGAGGCCGTGCTCTCGAAGCCGCAGACCGCGAGCGCCAGCAGGATGGCGCAGGGCAGGGCGAACCAGAGCAGGCGCGGCAGCCGGTGTGCGGCCAGGAGCGCGGCGGCGATCGCCACGCAGACGACGGCGCCGAAGCGCGCGTCCGCCAGGATGATGGTGAGGGCCGCGCAGGCGAAGAGCCAGCCCCGGCCCCGCATCCCCGGCCGGTAGAGGCCCCAGGCGAACAGGATCGCGCCGAAATTGCCCGCCGAGACCGGTTCGAGGAACACCGAGGAGACCCGGTGCGGCCCGAGGAAGGGCAGGATCGTGCGCGCATCCGGCCGCACGCCGCTCACGAAGAGCGAGCCGGTGAGGCCGTTGATCTCGGCGGCCGACATGCTGCCGCGGGCGATGTAGTAGCGCACGATGTTGAAGAACTGCTCGTAGAGCGGCAGCGCCGCGTACTCGAACAGGCCCATCGCCACCACGATGAGGCCGGCGGCGAGCGCCGCGCGGTCCGCGTCGCGGATGTCGGGCGCGCGCAGGCCGAGATTGTAGAAGGCGACCGGGATGAGCAGGTCGCGGATCATCTTCGGATCGGTCGAGCCCCGCAGCACCAGGAGCAGGATCGCGTAGGCGGCGAGCACCGCGATCACCAGCCAGGGGCCCGCGCGCGCGTCGAGCGCGAAGGCCAGCGCCAGCATCACGATGCAGGCCTCGGCGCCGGCGACGGTGCCGCCCGTGACCGGCAGGCCCATCGTGTTCAGGAAGCAGAGCCCGGCATTGAAGAGGAGCGCGCCCATCAGCGCGCACAGGGCTGCGCCGGACTGGTAGGGCGCGCGCCCGTCCACGGCGCTCACGCCGGCCTCACCGCCACGGCGGCGCCCCGGGGCACCGCGCGGCGCGCGAGCGGCGCGCGCCCCGGCTGGACCGCGACGATCCCGATGAGGCCCGCGCGGCGGAAGCCGCCGGTCCCGTCCAGGATCTCGATCAGTCGCGCCAGGCGGCCGCGCGTGGTCCGGCCCGGGGCGATCACGAGGACGATCGCGTCCGAGGTCTCGGGGATCGCGAGCCAGCTCTCGCCGTCGGTGACGTCGCGCTCCGTCACGATCAGCTCCGGCCGCGCGGCCGGAGCTGATCGTGACGGAGCGCGACGTCACCGACGGCGAGAGCTGGCTCGCGATCCCCGAGACCTCGGACGCGATCGTCCTCGTGATCGCCCCGGGCCGGACCACGCGCGGCCGCCTGGCGCGACTGATCGAGATCCTGGACGGGACCGGCGGCTTCCGCCGCGCGGGCCTCATCGGGATCGTCGCGGTCCAGCCGGGGCGCGCGCCGCTCGCGCGCCGCGCGGTGCCCCGGGGCGCCGCCGTGGCGGTGAGGCCGGCGTGAGCGCCGTGGACGGGCGCGCGCCCTACCAGTCCGGCGCAGCCCTGTGCGCGCTGATGGGCGCGCTCCTCTTCAATGCCGGGCTCTGCTTCCTGAACACGATGGGCCTGCCGGTCACGGGCGGCACCGTCGCCGGCGCCGAGGCCTGCATCGTGATGCTGGCGCTGGCCTTCGCGCTCGACGCGCGCGCGGGCCCCTGGCTGGTGATCGCGGTGCTCGCCGCCTACGCGATCCTGCTCCTGGTGCTGCGGGGCTCGACCGATCCGAAGATGATCCGCGACCTGCTCATCCCGGTCGCCTTCTACAATCTCGGCCTGCGCGCGCCCGACATCCGCGACGCGGACCGCGCGGCGCTCGCCGCCGGCCTCATCGTGGTGGCGATGGGCCTGTTCGAGTACGCGGCGCTGCCGCTCTACGAGCAGTTCTTCAACATCGTGCGCTACTACATCGCCCGCGGCAGCATGTCGGCCGCCGAGATCAACGGCCTCACCGGCTCGCTCTTCGTGAGCGGCGTGCGGCCGGATGCGCGCACGATCCTGCCCTTCCTCGGGCCGCACCGGGTCTCCTCGGTGTTCCTCGAACCGGTCTCGGCGGGCAATTTCGGCGCGATCCTGTTCGCCTGGGGCCTCTACCGGCCGGGGATGCGGGGCCGGGGCTGGCTCTTCGCCTGCGCGGCCCTCACCATCATCCTGGCGGACGCGCGCTTCGGCGCCGTCGTCTGCGTGGCGATCGCCGCCGCGCTCCTGGCCGCACACCGGCTGCCGCGCCTGCTCTGGTTCGCCCTGCCCTGCGCCATCCTGCTGGCGCTCGCGGTCTGCGGCTTCGAGAGCACGGCCTCGGACCGGAGCAACAACTTCGTCGGGCGCCTGCTGGTCGCGGCCGAGATCGTCACCGCGCTGCCGCTCGAAGGCGTGCTGGGGATCAGCGCCGAGAAGGTCTTCGTCTCGGACGCGGGCTACGCCTACGTGCTGCTCCAGATCGGGCTCGTGGGCGGGCTGGCGGCTTGGCTGCTCTTCGTGCTGATGCCCGCCGGCAACGCGGATGCGTGGCGGCTGCGCTGCGCGGTGGCGGCCTACATCTGCCTGCTGCTCGTCATCAGCGACTCGCCCTTCTCGATCAAGACCGCCGCCCTGCTCTGGTTCCTGCTCGGCGCCGCCGACGGCGCGCGCGCGGATCCGGCCGCCGGCGCGGACGCGACGGCGGACACGGGTTCCGGCGCGGGCCGGGCCGCCGACCTCCGATCGGCCGAGCCGGCCGGCATCCTGGGAATGGCCCGATGAGCGACAGAGCGAACAATTCCGGTGCGCTGCGCCGGATCGCGGCGCTCGCCGTATCTACGCCTACCCGATCCAGCAGGTCGTGCTCGGGCCGACGCCCGGCGCGCATCCGCTGGTCCAGGCCCTCGCGAGCGCCCTCCTGGTGATCGGGCCGGCAGCCCTGTCCTGGCAGCTGATCGAGAAGCCGGCCCTGAACCTCAAGGCGCGGCGCCTGCTCGCGCCGGACACCGCACGCCTGCCGGGCTAAGCCCAGTCGAAGGGCCGAGTTCGGCGGACGGACTCGGGACCCGAGGCCGGAGGTCGTTCCGGTCGGCACCGGGGCCTTGCGGACTCGACCCTGACCCCGCGCCGCCTGCGGCAGCCCCTGGGCGTGGGGCTCCCGGCGACGCCGGCCCAACGAACGGAAAAACGCCGCATCGCGGGGCACGGACCCCGGCGATGCAGCGCAGCGATGCGCGACGGCGAGGCGGAGCCGGCCACCCGGCCCCGTACGGGACTTCGCGGCCAGCCTCAGGCGCGGGCGCGTCCGAGGCCGATGCCGTCCATCGCGGCCTGCTCGCGGGCGGCCTCGGCGGCGCGCTCGGCGGAGCGCTCGCGGTCGTCCAGGATCTCGACCTTCTTCAGGTCCTCGAAGGCCTCGCCGAGCTCGGCCTTGGCCTCGGCGAGCTGGTCCTCCAGCGCGGCGGCCGACTGGCGCATGTTGTCCCGGCGGCCGGCGGCGGCGCGGGCATAGGTCGGGTAGGCGAAGTGGGCGGTGTCGGAGATGCCGGCACGGGCCTCCTCCTGGGCGATCTCCCGGTCGAGCTCCTGGGCCATGCGCAGGAAGTCGGCCATCATCATCTCGATCTGCGTCACACGGCGGCGCTTCTCATCGACCTGGAAGCGGCGCAGGCGGATCAGCGTGTCACGCGATTTCATGGGGGGACGCTCACTCCACGCTTCGACGGAGGCCCCAACCGGTCATCCCGGAACGCGCCTCTCACCCCGCCCCCACGATCTGGGCGAGACGTGCGTAACCTTCACCGATGGACGTTGCTTCTTCCTTACCCTGTCCCAGAAAAGCCTCGATATCCGGCATCAGCGCCACCGCCTCGTCGACCTCGGCCGAGGAGCCGGCGCGGTAGGCGCCGAGGCGGATCAGCTCCTCCATGTCGCTGTAGGTGGCCAGCACCCGCCGCGCCCGGCGCACCACGGGGAGGAAGGCTGGGTCGCAGGAGCGCGGCATGGTGCGCGAGACCGAGCGCAGCACGTTGATCGCCGGGTAGCGCCCGCGCTCGGCAATGGCGCGCTCCATCACGATGTGCCCGTCGAGGATGCCGCGCACCGCGTCCGCCACCGGCTCGTTGTGGTCGTCGCCCTCGACCAGCACCGTGAACAGCGCCGAGATGGTCCCCTCCCCCACCCCGGGCCCGGCCCGCTCGAGCAGGCGCGGCAACTCGCTGAACACGGTCGGCGTGTAGCCCTTGGCGGTCGGCGGCTCGCCGGCGGCGAGCCCGATGTCGCGCTGGGCCATGGCGAAGCGGGTGATCGAGTCGATCATGCAGAGCACCCGCGCGCCCTGGTCGCGGAAGTGCTCGGCCACCGAGAGGGTGACGTAGGCGGCGTTGCGGCGCATCAGGGCCGGCTCGTCGGAGGTCGCCACCACCACGACCGAGCGGGCAAGGCCCGCCGCACCCAGGTCGTCCTGCAGGAACTCCTGCACCTCGCGGCCGCGCTCGCCGACGAGGCCGATCACCGCCACGTCCGCGGCGGTGTAGCGGGCGAGCATCGAGAGCAGCACCGACTTGCCCACGCCCGAGCCGGCGAAGATGCCCATGCGCTGGCCGGCGCACATGGTGAGGAACGTGTTGATGCAGCGCACGCCGAGATCGAGCGGCGTGCCGACCCGGCGCCGCGCGTGGGCCGGGGGCGGGTCGGCCCGCAAGGGGTAGATCTCGGGCCCCTGCGGCAGCGGCCCGAGCCCATCGACCGGGCGCCCGAGCGCGTCGATCACCCGGCCGAGCCAGCCCTGGGACGGCCG
>NZ_LSIX01000128.1:0-2248 GCF_001556475.1 Methylobacterium sp. CCH5-D2
GACCCTCCACATCACGACGCCCTTCGGGCGGCGATCGCTGACGGCTGCGCAGGTGAAGGCGCAGGCGAACGCGGACGGCTGTCCGCGTGAGACCACCGTCCAGAAATGGACCGCACTCCGCGACATCACCGAGGCGCGCGCACAGCTCGGCCTCTCGGCGCCGAGCCTTGCGGTGCTCGACGCGCTTGCATCCTTCCTGCCCGAGACCGCGCTGCAGATCGGGGAGGGGCCCAGCCTCGTCGTCTTCCCGTCGAACCGGGCGCTGAGCCTGCGCACCCGCGGCATGGCCGAGCCGACGATCCGCCGCCACCTCGCCGCCCTGGTCGAGTCCGGCATCGTCATCCGCCGGGATAGCCCGAACGGGAAGCGTTACTGCCGGCGCGGGGCAGGGGGCCAAGTCGCCCAGGCCTACGGCTTCGACCTCGCCCCCCTCGTCGCCCGCGCGGCCGAGTTCGCCGGCATGGCCGAGACGGTGCGCGCCGAGGCGCTGGCGCTGCGCGTGGCCCGCGAGCGCGTCACGCTGCTGCGACGGGACTGCATGAAGCTGATCCAGGCCCTTGAGGCAGCCGAGGGCGCGCCGGGCGCCGCCGAGCCGCTGAGAGCACGATACAGCGCGATCCTGGGCGCCCTGCCCCGCAAGGCCGCCCGCGCCGATCTGGGCGCGGCTGGCGAGGCTCTAACCGCCCTAGCGGCCGATGTGGGCAAGCTGTTGCTCGCGCATCAGGAGGACATGGATTCGAGCGGCAGTGCCGATCAGGATGAGCGGCACATTCAGAGTTCAAATCCCGAACCTTTTGGTTCTGAACCAGCCTCCGGAGTCGGGCAGAAGGAACCCGCGACGCCCACATCGGTGAGCGGCACGCCGCCGACGCCTGGCGGAGCAGGGCAGGGGGCGGCCGCCGCCCACCTCCCGACCCGCACCAACTACCCGCTTGGACTCGTCCTCGACGCCTGCCCCGACATCCGGGACTACGCTCGCGGCGGCATCGGCTCGTGGCGGGATCTCGTCGACACCGCAGGCCTCGTCCGGTCCATGCTCGGGATCAGCCCGCACGCCTGGGACGAAGCCCGCGAGGTGATGGGCGAGGACGCGGCCGCGGTGACGGTCGCAGCGATCCTGCAGCGCGCCGAGCACATCAAGGCGCCGGGTGGATATCTGCGCGCCCTGGTCGAGCGGAAGAGGCGAGGGGAGTTCAGCCTGGGGCCGGTTCTACAAGCCCTGAGCCGCGGACAGCTTGCGCGGCGAGCGGCCGGCCAGCGCGGGGCAAGGTAGGGGAGGCAGAAGGCCGGCATGTCCGCGCACCTTGCCCCCGTCCCGACCTCTGATCTCTACACGTGGCGCTCCGGCGTCGAGCGCCTGAGCCCGGCGAAGTCGCCCTGCCCCGGCCTCTACGGCGAGCCGTGGCAGAGGACGCACGCCGCGATGCTCGACTTCCTAGAGCGGTTCGGCGCACAGGCGGTGGAGCTCGGGTGGACGGACCTTGAACTGTTCGGCATCCATCCGGTGATCGGCACCGGCCGGGCCGACCATTGCGGCGCCCTGGTGCTGACCGGTCGGCAGGTCGAGGCGATCGACGCGAAGACGGTGACCTACGGGAACCTGACCTACTACCGCGACGTCCCGGGCAAGCCGCAGGGCATCCCGATCTGGGCGTTCAAGGGGTGAGCGCTACGTCTCCGCCATGGCTGATCAGAAGACCACGGGCGACCTGCGCAAGGCTGCCGAGATCACCGACGAGCAGATCAATGCCGCGGTCGACGCGGTGCTCGCCAAGCCGGACACGGGTGCGTTCGCGCTCGGCGCTTTCACGCTCGACCTCGCCTCGGCGGTCGCAGCGCACGAGCCGTCAGCGAAGGCTCTGGCCGATCCGGAGACGAAGCCCGGCTGGCGACGTACCATGGCGCGCACCGCGATCTTGCTGGGCCGGCCGGAGAAGGCGTGAGGGCAGCGATGGCCAAGACTAAGCAGGATGCCGAGGCCGCGGAGATGACGGCCTCACATCGCTTGCCGGAACGCAACGCGTTCGCGGTCGGCGAGCGTGTGACAGGTCCCGGCATCGCTGGCGCGGTGCTGACGCAGGACGGGCCCTGGACGGTGACTGTGCAGCAGGATCGCGGCGGCCGGATCACGATCGGCACCGAGCTGCTCAGCAAGGCTTGATGCTGGCTCAAGCCACCGCGACCGGTAGCTCGCTCACCTGCGTCGTGTAGCGCGGCGTGCGCATCTCGAACTTCGTGCTCCAGTCCC
>NZ_LSIX01000129.1:0-10377 GCF_001556475.1 Methylobacterium sp. CCH5-D2
GGATCGGGGCTCAACCCGAGCGGCGCCACCGCCTCACCTGCCTCTCCAGCCGGTACGCGGTCGAAGACCGACAGGCGCACGTCGACGGTGGTGCCGTGGCGAACGTAGGCCCGCCCCGACAGCCCGGCGGAGAACACCAGCCGCCCGCCCCGCTCGGCCAGGCCTGCGAAGGCGGGGGCCGTGGACGGCCGGTCGGGCCGGAAGTTGTCAGCGGTGATCGCCACCAGGCGTCCGCCCGGGGCAAGGCGGGAGAGGGCCGAGCGAAGGTGATCGCCAGTCGCGTCGCGGTAGCGGCCCGTAATGTGAGCGGCCACGCTGAAGGGTGGGTTCATCAGCACCACGCTCGGCGCCACGTCCTCGGCCAGGCGATCATGGATCTGGGCGGCGTCGAGCTGCGTGACGCTGCCGGCCGGGTACAGCGCCCGCAGCAGGCCCGCCCGGGTCGCGGCCAGCTCGTTGAGGTGCAGGCTCGCGTCGGCGAGTTCGGCGTGGACCGCCAGCAGGCCGGTCCCGGCCGAGGGCTCCAGCAGGCGCTCGCCCGGCCGCAGGCCGGCCGCGAGCGCGGCGACGTAGCCGATCTCCAGCGGGGTCGAGAACTGCTGGAAGGCGACGCTCTCCTCGGAGCGGCGGGTCTGGGTCGGCAGCAGGCTGGCGATCCGGGCCAGCATCGCCAGCCGCGCGGCCGGGGTGGGCGCCTTGGCCCGGATCGCCGGCCAGAACCGGCGCAGGAACAGGATCTGCGCGACCTCGCCGGCCTCGTAGGCGTCCTTCCACAGCCACAGGCCGTCGGTGTCGCTGCCGCCGCAGGCCGCCGCAATGGCGCTGCGCAGGGTGCCAGTCTCGACCGGCCTCCCTTTTGCAAGACACGCTGCGATGTGGCTGGCCGCCTGTACGATCGCGGCCGGGCTCGGGCTCGGGGTGAGGGCGGTGCTGGCCTGGACGTGCCTGGCGAGGATCGAGACGTTCACGGGCGGCCTCCTGGCGGGATCGCGCCGGCCACCAGGGCTCTCTCTGCCCTACCGCCGGCTCACCTGCCGGCAGGCCTCCTCTCACTCTGGTTGCATGCACGCTCTACTGATGTCCGCTCATCCCGAGCGTTGTTAAGATTTTTACAAAGCACCGTTTAGTTTTTTTGTACTTTAGGACGATTGACCGAACCCGCGATCCACCCCTCTTAACTCCCGTGTGATGACACGGGGGAACAGGACGGTTGGAACGACCGCACGCGAGCGATCCGGATTGGATCGTGTCGAACACGGCCCGGATCGTGAAGGGGTACGTCACGGGCAACAGGCTGCCCCCCGAAGGCGTGATCGAGCTCGTGTCGGTGGTGGGCGAGGTGCTCCGCTCCCTGAACCGTCCGGTGAGCGGCTTGGAGGCGGTCCGCCGTCCGCCGGGGCAGGCGGCCCTGCCCGTCGGCGACCATGCTCCGACCGAGGAGGAGATCAAGGCCTCGATCGGCGAGACGTACCTGGTCAGCTTCGAGGACGGCAAGCCCTACCACAAGCTCGACTGGCACCTGACCCGGCGCGGGCTCACGCCCGAGGCGTACCGGGCGAAGTGGGGCCTGCCGGACGACTACCCGATGATGCCGACATTCTACCGGAAGAAGCGGGCCGACAACGCCCTGCAGGTGGGGCTCGGCTACTGGGACCGGACCAGGGGCAAGAACCCGCCGGTCGAACCCGATCCGAGGAGGCTGGGAAAGAGGCGCCGACGGGGCAGGCCGGCAGCGCCCTGAGGCGCGGGCGGGTCTCGGTCAAGTCAGCTTGATTAGGGCGGCCAGAGCCGCGAACATGGCCGCGAACCCTGCTGCAACGATTCCCCCAAGGCGCACCGTCATCTGGAGCGTCTGCAACTCCAGTGCGGTGCGCAGATCCTCCTTCGTGACGGGTTCGACCATGATGAACGCCTAAGCGGCTTCTGCGTGCGCCTCGGCCTGTTCGGTGGAGATGCCGGCCGCGCGCAGGGCCTTGGAATATCCAAGCGTATCGAACGCGTAAGCCATCGTCCCGTGTCTTTCGTGTATCGGGGGATCCCGCCCCGCCCGTCGGGGCGGGGCGTCGAGGGCTGAAGGCTCAGTCCCGGCGGCGGCCGCTGGAGCGGGTCCAGACCAGCGAGAAGGTCTTGCCGTCCTCCTCGCCGTAGAGGGCGGCGTAGAGCGGCGCCGGCAGGCTCGGGTCGTCGAGCTTGATCGAGATGTAGTCCCGCTCCTCGCGCGACCGCTTGGCCCAGCCGGCCCCGATCTCGGCCTTGCCTAGGAAGATGCGGTGGGTGGGCGCGTTCTCGCCGCCGCGGCTCTCCGCCACGATCGTGACCTTGCGGGCCTGGATGGTCAGGGTGGCGATGTCGCCGGTGAAGCCGGTCTGGGTCTGGGTGAAGGTGCCGATGGTCGCCATGGTGTCTCTCCTCGTCCGGTTGCTCTCGGCCGCGCCCCTGCGGCCTCGATGGCGGTCGGTGAGCCGGAGGCGGCCCGGCGCCGCACCTGCGTGCAGGCCGCAGCGCAGCGGAGGACGACCGGGGAACGGGTTTCTTGTCCCGCGAGGAGACGCCGCAGGCGGCGGGGAAGAAACCCGGGCCCCGCCGTTGCGGTGGTCCCGGACGCCCCGGATAGACCAAGCCCATCACGAGGCCGTGGGCTGCGGCCGTGCACTGGAATACGCGGTGAACCCTGGCCGGCCCCGGCTCCCCCTCCTCCGGAACCGGCTCCGCGACGCCGCTCGCACGGGCCCCGGCCCGCGCGCGACCCGTCGAGGAGCGTTCGCTGCGGCTGCCGCCGCCCCCGTCCGACGTGCAGAGGACTATCGGTGGCTTGCGTGACGGGAGTGGAACGGCGGGGCATCTTCGGCTCACGCTCGGGCCCGCCGCCGGCGGAACCGTCACTCCGTCATCGGCGAGGCGGCCGAAGCCTTTCCCGATGTCCGGACTACGACCCGACGCCGGTCAGGGCGATCGTTGCCCGGTAGACCTCCGCGCCCGTCAGGTCGCGCACGCGGATCGTGAAGGCGGCTTGATCGGCGTCGGGGCACGTATCGGCGGCGATGTCGTACAGAGTCCGTCGCGCCAGCGACCGCGCGGGCTCACTCCCGGCGCAGTCGCACCCGACCTCATCCTGAAAGGCGCCACCCGGCCCCGAGGTATCGAAGAAGAACAATGCCATGGCCTGCGCCCTACTGGGGATGTCGAGCGGCACGCAGTGGCGCACGCCGATGCAAGGCGCACCCACTTAGAGCGCCTAACAGAACCGCCTGATTTGGTTGAGGGTGATGAGGCTTGCGGCGATGCTGGTGAAGGCCTCGTAGATGTCGGCGCGTCGCTCGTAGCGGACCGGCAGGCGGCGGAAACGGTTGAACCAAGCGTGGGTGCGCTCCACGACCCAGCGATGGCGGCCGAGCCTCTCGCTGCTCTCGATGCCTTTGCGGGCGATGCGCGGCACGATCCCGCGCGCCCGGCACTCCTGGCGGCGTGCTTTGGCATCGTAGGCCTTGTCGGCGTGCAGCTTGTCGGGCCGGTGTCGTGGGCGTCCGCGCCGGCCGTTGCGCAGGGGCGGGATGGCATCGAGGGTCTTTGCCATCATCACGCTGTCGTGCCGGTTGGCCCCGCTCAGGCCGAGACCGAGCGGCGTGCCGCGCGCATCCGTGACGAGGTGGCGCTTGGTACCCGGCTTGCCCCGATCCGTCGGGTTCGGGCCGGTGGCAGGCCCCCTCTTTGGCCGGGACGGACGCGCTGTCCAGACAAGCCCGGCTCCAGTCGATCTGCCCGGCCGCGTGCAGACGCTCCAGCAGCACCTGATGCAGCCGTGACCAGACACCGGCCTCCTGCCAGTCGCGCAGGCGGCGCCAGCAACTCATCCCGCAGCCGCAGCCCATCTCGGCCGGCAGCATCTCCCAGGGCAGACCTGAGCACGAACAGGATCCCGGTCAGCGCCGCCCGGTTCTCGATCGGGCGGCGACCGCCCTTCGGACGCGGCCGGGGCGGCGGCAGAAGAGGGGCGATCTCACGCCAGGGATCGTCGGGTAGAAGCGGGCGAGCCATCCCAATCAACGCCTGTTCAGGCGATCCGTGCCCGTTCTGTTAGACGCTCTTAAGTAAAACGCGCACCACGCAGGTCAGGGGCAGCGCGGGACATACCCGCCGCGGGGACGAGCTCGCGCCGGCTCCGAGACGGGCTCAGCCCTCGAAGGGGTCGAACTCAAGGATGACGCTCGCCGGGTCGCCGTCGAACTCGTCGGATGGCATCACGCCGTAGCCGCCCTCGGACCGGAACAGGGTCACGCAGACCATCAGGGTGCGGGCGAGGTGGTAGGCGTTGCTGCGGGCGAGGGTGAGATCGTGCGCCATGGTCCGGCTCCCGTCCTGGGGCGGGGCCATCCCCGCTCGACAGGCGCCCGAACGGTCCGGACGGGGCCGCGATCACCGCGAACACGGCGACAGCCGGGAGCGGCCGCCCGCGCATGCGGAGCGGACCCCCTGAGGGTTGATCGTGGAAGGCCCCGGGAGCGACCAGAGGGTCGGCGCCTTCGAGAGCGGGGTGGACCCGGGCACGCGCGCCGGTCCGTGTCGCCGTCGAACCTCGTGCGGGCCGGCCGGACGACAGACGCCAACGGTCTGTACTGAGAAAGCCTCGGCCTCAACCGGCGGATGATTGACGGCGCCGGTCGCCTCACCTCACGTCGATCGCTCGAAAGCCCCGGCGGAGATCAGGTTCCGATGAGCGCGGACGAGACGGTGGAGCTGACGGTCGGGATCGTGACGGCCTACGTGTCGAACAACCACCTGCCCATGGCCGAGCTGGCCGCCCTGATCGGGGCGGTCCATGCCAGCCTCGCCGGCCTCGGGCGGCAGGAGGAGGCGCAGGCGGAGGCGCGCGAGCTGGTCCAACCCACGCCGGCCCAGATCCGCCGGTCGATCACCCCGGAGGCGCTGATCAGCTTCGAGGACGGCCGGCCCTACAAAACCCTGCGGCGCCACCTCAGCACGCGGGGTCTCACGGCCGAGGCGTACCGGACCAAGTGGGGGCTGCCTGCGGACTACCCGATGGTGGCGGCCGCCTACTCGGCGCATCGCTCCAGCCTCGCGCACGCACTCGGCCTCGGCCACAGCCGGCGAGCGGCGGATCCGGACCCAGACTCGCCCGAACCGGCGGCGCCCGCGCAGCGTGGACGCCGGAAGCCGCAGGCGGCCTGAGGCCGCCCGCGCCTGCCCGGCGGCTACTCCGCCGCGACGGCGTAGGCCGCGTGCGCCGGGTCGACGGCGTCGCCCGCCAGGAAGTCCGGCAACGCCTCGGCCTCCTGCGCACCTGCCACCTGCTCCGGTGCCTCCACCGCGGCGTCGAGGTCCGCGGCGAGGCGCAGCGGCTCGGGCAGCCAGCCGGTCTCGGACAGCAGGCGCTCGGCCTCCCGGGCCATCTCGCCCTTCCTGAGGTGGTCGAGGAGTTGCGCCTTGTCCGGGCCCGCGCCTTCCTGCACCGCCTCGAGGATGCGCGCCTTGGTTACCCGGCCGAGATAGTTGCCCACGGTCGGCCGCCAGCCCGCCGCCGCCATATCGAGCCCGGTCGCCCGCGCCAGCCGGTCGGCCTGGGCGAGCCGCATCCGCAGCCCGTGCTCGCTCACGCCCATGCCGCCGTAGGGGTTCGGCTTCTCGTGCAGCGCGTTGACCCCGAAGCTGACGCAGTGCGCGAGCAGCGCCATGCGGCTGCCCTCGTCCAGCACGGCCAGCCAATCCCAGACCGCGTCGTCGTCCTCGGGCAGCTCGGCCTTCCAGGCCGCGTGCCGCTCGGCCACCGCGCGGGCGCAGGCGCTGTCCTTCAGGTTGTCGGCCTGCGCAGCGAGGTGGACCTCCCGCACGCTGGCCTCCAGGCAGCCCTGGGCGGTGCGGAAGCGGAAGGTGTCGAGCACCAGCTTGTGCAGCAGCAGCGTCAGCGCGACCTGGGGATCGTTCGCCACCGCGTCGCGCAGCGCCAGGGTCCGGTGCGCCGTCAGCTCGCAGAGCAGGCGGTCGGACAGCGGGCGCAGGCCGTCCTCCTCCTCCGGCTCGGGCTGGGGCGCGACCGGAGCGCCGCCGATCGTGATGATCGCCCGCTGCACCGTCGGCCCGGCGGCCGTTCCACCGCCCGCCGGAGCCTGCACGCCGCCCTCGCCGCCGCCGGCCTCGCCCTGCGGTTCGGCCTCGGCCGGCGCCTCGTCCTCGGGCCGGACGTAGCCGCGCTGGACCTGGAGCCGGCCGTCATGGCCGAGGCTGACGAAGGCGCCGGCGCGGGCGATCTCGGCCGGGTCGTAGCGCAGCGGCCGGTCGGAGAGCTCCTCCAGCGCCGCCTCGATCTCGCCGAGCCGGGCGTCGGCCGCCTCCGGCAGTTCCTCGTCCGCCTCGTACGCGGCGATCAGGCGCTCCTGCTCGGCGGTGAGCGCGTCGATCGTCTCGCGCTCCTCCTGCGACAGCGCGACCGGCTCGCCGTAGACCAGGCGCAGGCCGGTCTGGTGACCGTAGGGGAAGCCCATCGCCACCTCGACCCACTTCCAGCCCTCGGCGGCGACCGCCTCGGCCGCGGCCTTGAGCTTCTCGCCCGCGAGGCGGTCGAGCAGCGCCACGTTCTGCAGCCAGCCGCCGCGGTCGGCCTCGAACAGGTCGCGCAGGACGATGCCGCCGGCCACTTCGTAGGCCTCGACCCCCACGAACACCGCCCGCTTGTCGCCGGCCGCCACCGCCTTCTCGGTCAGCAGGCGCCGGATCTGATAGGGCTCCTTCGACCAGCTATTGCGCACCGCCTCCCAGACCTGCTCCTGGCGGGCATGGTCCTGCGTGATGGTGAAGGCCATGAGCTGTTCGAGCGTCATGCCGTCCGCGGCGTAGATGTCGAGGAGCGCGGGCGCGACCGCGGCGAGGCGCAGGCGCTGCTTGACCACGGTAACCGGCACGAAGAAGGCGGCCGCGACCGCCTCCTCGGTCATGCCCTTGTCGCGCATCGCCTGGAAGGCCCGGAACTGGTCGAGCGGGTGGAGCGGCGCGCGCTCGACGTTCTCGGCGAGCGAGATCTCGTCGATCAGGACGCCGCCCCCGGCCTCCGAGACGATGCAGGGCACCGGCGCGGTCTTCACCAGGCGCTTCTGCTTGACCAGCAGCGCCAGGGCACGGTAGCGGCGCCCGCCGGCCGGCACCTCGTACATGCCGGTCTGCGCCCCCTCCCCGTCGAGGACCGGGCGCACGTGCAGGCTCTGGATCAGGCCGCGCCGGGCGATCGAGGCGGCCAGTTCCTCGATCGACTCGCCGGCCTTCACCTGGCGCACGTTGGCCTGGCTCAGCACGAGCTTGTTGAAGGGGATCGGCCGGGCCGGGGCGAGGGTGATCTTCTGGGGAGTGGTAGCCATCGGGCTATCCTTCGCGACGGCGACCGGAAGCCTCTCTCCCGATCCTCTGATCCGTCACGCAGCGCAGCGCCCCCTCTTCCTCTAGAGGGCAGCGCCGCACGCACCGGCGACCGGGACAGGTTCGGGCACGGTCAGGCCGCCGCATGGACATCTCAACGGCGGGCCAAGCGGCACGCTGGATCGGCGCGGCCTGCGCGCCTATGATCCCGGCGGGGCGGTACGCGCCGCCCTGGGGCGTGGAAACCCCTTAACAAGCGGTTTGGTGCCCGCCGGCTTGGGCACCGGAATCCTTGACCTTCGTGGTCGGGGAGCCTGCGACGCATGTCCAGGTGCCCCGGTGCTAAAGGTCGTAGGGACCGTCTTGTTACGGTTTTCCAACTCCCCGGCTGTGGGTGGTCGAGGCTCGTTTGCGGGGGCGCACCGCGGACACGGGCCTTCCGGAGAGTGGGTCCATGCACCGCTCGCTCGATCGCGAGGCCCTGGAACGGCGGGTGATCGGCGCACATCGTCTCACCATCGCGGCTCTCGCCCACGCGGAGCGGGTCGAGCACGCGGTCCGGAGCGCGGTCCCGGGCGTGTGCGAGCGAGATCGGCTGGTCGCGGACGGCGAACGCCATCGGCGCTTCATCGCACTGCGCGACCTCCTGGATGCCCTCGGCTACGTGCCGCGCGGGCTGACCGCCCGACTGCCACCGGAACCCGGCGCGCGCTGGCCATGCCGCTATCGAACGCACCGGAGGCCCCGCCATGCCTGACGGAAGCCGCTTTGCCCGGGATCCGCGCGTAGATCCGGCTGATCTGGACGAACTCGGCCGCGCCTATCTCGCCGCGCTGGCCTGGCGCGATTGGCGCGCGCGCGACCGGCACCTCGTCCGGCTCCGGACGAACCTCGGCGCGATCCTCGCGCTCCTGGGCTGGCCGGCGAACGACGCGGCGACGGGAGATCCGCCGGGACCCGGCATCGGCACTTAGCGATGTGCTAGCTGCGATCGGCGCGCCGCCGGGCGCGGATCCGGGCCCGGGCCCGGGCCCGGGTCATGCTGGCCTGCTACGGCGGCCGAGCCTACTGGCTGGCGCGGGATCGGGCGCGCGCCGTCGGCCGCGGTGACAAGCGTCGGCATCGGTTCTGGTCGCGCGTGGCCGTCGAGATCGCCCGGCTGGACGGCCGGGAGCCAGGCTGGAACACGGGCGATCGGTGGCGCTGAGGCGGCATCGAGGCGATACGGAAAAGGCCGCCCCGTGAGGAGCGGCCTGAGTCTGTTGAGGATGCCCTGGACGGGCACGGGACGGCGACACCATCGCCGTCCCGCGTCGCACAGTAAGGTTCCGGCCGCGCCGCGAACAAGCGTCTCAGAGTTGTATCTGCCGACAGCGCGCGGCGTTGCTTGCCGATCGGCTCCAAGCGCGATCCCGGCACAATCCCGACGCGGACGCGGTCAGGTCTCCCGAACATACGCTCGCGGCTATGCGTTCGGGGCGATCGGCATGATCCGGACCCGGCGGCGGACGGGTCGCTGGCTCGGGGCTGTGCAACGCATGCGATGCTCCTCTCGTGACGCCGGCTCGACGGCCGCATGTAGCAGAGATGTAAGCGCCGAGTCCCAACTGCAAGATCAGTCGGTGGATCGCATGGCTTGACCTGGGTGCCGTCGACCGGTGGCACCGACGCCCCTTCGCCTTCAGCGTTCCCGGCGGACCATCCGCACCCATTGGGCGCGGATCAGGTCGGCCAGGGTCCGCAGGACGAGACGCATGAAGGCCGGACTGAACCGGCCGTAGGCGTAGCGCAGCGGGCGCGTCCCCAGCGGCAGCAGGTGGAACGAGCCCGGCATGACATCGCTGTTGGCCTCGTCGAGCATGATCCGGCACGGCCGGTCGCCCGGCAGCTTGAGCCGGCGCCGCTCAGTCTCCGGAACGGCGACCGCAAACCGGCCCGCGAGGGGCTCCTGCGTCGTGATGGGAAACACCACCACGGCGCCCGGACCGACGTTCACCGGAACGACGAGGCAGACCGGGCGATCCTTCCGGCCCTCGCGCTCGCCGTGATCGTGCTCGCGCGGCCAGAGGAAGCTGTAGCGGACGACGAGGCCGGTTTCCGGGGACTCAGTCATCGCCGCCGTGTTCCCGCTCGTAGGCGTCCGCCGCCTGGAGCAGGCCGTCGCGCAGATCGTCGGGCATGGTCTCGATCGTGAAGGCCCGGCGTGGATCGTCCGGTCCGCGCAAGGCCTCGTAGTGCTCCAGGCTCATCAGGACGAACCGGGGCTTGCTGCGACGGGTGATCACGACGGGCGCGCGCTGGGCGGCGTCAGTGACTTCGCCGACCTGCTTGTTCAGGTCGGCCGTGGTGAACGAGCGCATGGGACGCCTCCTCCTCATCCATGAAATCCATATATCATTGATCCTACGGATATCGACCGGCAGGGATGGTCACAGGCCGAGATCGTCCTGATGGAAACGCGCGGGGATCTCCTCCTCCCTGCCCTGCCAGGCGACGCAGCCGTCCTGCCAGATCGTGACGAAGCCCCCGCCCCGCGGGATCGGTGGCGGCGGTGCTGCCTCGAAGTTCGCGCAGCCGAACTCGGCCGAGGTGGCCGAGAAGGCCGGCCTGGGGTTGTTGCCGACCAGAACCCGGTCGCAGGCGCCCGTCGGCCGCTTGACGCGCCGGTGCGACAGCCCAAGGCGGAACATCTCGTAGGCGCGCTGCTCCTCGTCCGAGGGGGCCTTCCAGTGTCGGCAGTGCCGGCACCGGCCCGGGCGGGGGTCGGCCGGCGCGTCCAGCTCCGGCCCGCCGTTGTGCCCGGCCCAGGCGGTCATGGCCCCCCTCCCCCGAGCGCGCTGCACTCGTGCAGCCAGAGCCGCAGATCCCGCCGCATCAGGCCGATCGCGCCGTTGATGACGGTGACCCGGGCGTTGCCCCGGACGCAGCCCATGGCGACGAAACCCGTCACCAGCGCTTCCATCATGTCGAGGTAGAGCCGGCTGCCGACCAGCGCGATCTCCTCGAACGGCTCGG
>NZ_LSIX01000130.1:0-9024 GCF_001556475.1 Methylobacterium sp. CCH5-D2
GAGGAGCCCGAGGAGGTCGTCGTCCGCCGCCCACGCGGCCCCGTCTGCCACTACGAGCGCCGCAAGGTGTGGCTCAACGAGGAAGACTTCACGTACAAGCGCGTCGAGGTCTGCGAGTAGCGCGACGCCGTCCCCTCCCCCTCCGCGGGGGAGGGAGACCACGCGCGTCACTTCACCACGATCCAGTCCTCCACCACGAGGGCGTCGAGACCCGTGGTGTAGAACATCAGGATGGCGTCCTCCGCCGTGTGGAGGATCGGCTTGCCCATCACGTTGAAGCTGGTGTTGAGCAGGATCGGCACGCCGGTGATCTCGGCGAAGGCCGCGATCAGCCCGGCATAGGCGGGGTTGCGCTCCGCCGTCACGCTCTGGAGCCGGCCCGTCCCGTCGGCGTGGACCACCGCCGGCACCCGGTCGCGCACATCTTCGCGCCAGACCAGCGTGCGCTCCATGTAGGGGCTGTCGGCGTAGTCCTCGAACCAGTCCGGCCCGGCCTCGGCCAGGATCGAGGGCGCGAAGGGCCGGAAGGCCTCGCGGTACTTCACCTTCGCGTTCAGCGCGTCCTTGGCGCCGGCCGGCCGCGGGTCGGCCAGGATCGAGCGGTTGCCGAGCGCGCGGGGGCCGAACTCCGCCCGGCCCTGCACCCAGCCGACGAGCCCGCCCGCGGCCAGGACGCGGGCCGCCTCCCGGGTGACGCCGGGCAGGCCGAGGCGGCGGGCACGGGGCTCCTGCTCGGCCAAGCGCTCCATCGGCTCGGTCGAGACGCCGGAACCCAGATAGGGCGTGAGCGGGCGCGCCTGCGCCTCCGGGCCGGTCCAGTCCGGATGGTCGGCCGCGAAGGCGAGCCAGGCCGCGCCCACCGCGTTGCCGTCGTCGCCCGGCGCGGACGGGACGTGGAGGTTGCGGAAGGCCGAGCGCCCGAGCACGCGCCCGTTGTAGGAGGAGTTCAACCCGCAGCCGCCCGCGATGACGAGGTTGTCGTGCGGCGCGAGCGCGGAGGCCTCCGCCACCAGCACGTCCATCAGTTCGCAGAAGATCTCCTGGCCGGAGCGGGCGAGGTCGGCCCAGCCCCCCTCCCCCACATCGGCCGGACGGCGGGCCCGGATCTCCGCCGCGACCGCCTGCACGGTGGCGTCGTCGGCGAATTTCAGGCGCCCGTTCTCGACCGCGTAGAGGCGGCGCAATTCGTCCATCAGGTCCGGGTCGGGGCGGCCGTAGGGGGCGAGCCCCATGATCTTCCACTCCTCGCCCTTCACTTGGTCGAAGCCGGCCAGATCCGTGACGAGGCCATACAGGAAGCCGACCGAGCCGCGCCCGCGCTGGCGCCGCACCTCGGCGATCCGGCCGTCCCTCAGGCTGTAGATCGCCGCCGCCCCGGTCTCGCCCATGCCGTCGACGACGACGGCCGTGGCGTCGCGGAACGGGCTGCCCCAGAGGGCGTAGGCGGCATGCGCCAGGTGATGGGGATAGCGCGCCTGCGCGACGATCTCGGCCCGCGCCGCGGCGCCCGTGCCGCGGCTCTCCTGGTTGAGGGCGAGCAGGGTGCCGTAGCCCGCCCGGGCCTGTGCCAGCGCGAGGTCCGCGATGAAGATGCGCTCGGCCCGCTCGGGCACGAAGGAGCGGTTGAGCGTCGTCGGATGGGCGGCGAGCGCCATCAGGTCGAAGGCACCGCTCGCCTGCTGCCCGCGCAGGAAGTCGGAGAACTGCTCGCCCCAGCTCGACGCCACCACGATCTCGGAGCCGCGGGGCACGTATCGTTCGAGCAGGCCGATCATCCGGCCGGCGGGATCCGGCTCGCAGTTCGGCGCGCGCTTGTACTGCAGGACGCGCTCGGTCCCCTCGGCGAACAGCACGCTCCCGTCCGGCCCGACGAGGGCCACGGCGGGATCGTGGAAGGTGGTGGCGAGGCCGAGATAGTAGCGCATGGCCCTCCGGTTATTCCGCCCCGGCCCGCGCCGCAACGCGCGCCCGCGCCGGCGCCAGCCCGAGCAGGACCGCGCCGACGAGGCCGGAGAGGAGCGAGCCGGCGAGCACGCCGAGCTTGGTCTCGGTGGCGTGGGCGGCGTCCGCGAAGGCGAGGCCGCCGATGAACAGGCTCATGGTGAAGCCGATGCCGCAGAGGATCGCGACGCCGTAGACCTGCGCCCAGCTCGCGCCGGCCGGCCGCTGGGCGAGGCCCGCCGCGACGGCGAGCCGGACGCTCGCGAAGACGCCGATCTGCTTGCCCAGGAACAGGCCGAGCGCCACGCCGAGGGTCACCGGGTGCAGGAGGGCGTCCGGGGCGAGCCCGCCGAGGTTCACGCCCGCGTTGGCGAAGCCGAAGATCGGCACGATCGCGTAGGTGACCCAGGGCATCAGCGCGTGCTCCAGGCGGTGGAGCGGCGAGGTCGGGTCCTCGGGGCGCCCCGGGCTCGGGCGGATCGGGACGGTCAGCGCCAGGAGAACGCCCGCAACCGTGGCATGCACCCCCGAGCGCAGCACGAGGAACCAGAGCACGGCGCCGAGGACGAGATAGGGGGCGAGCCGCGTCACGCCGAGGCGGTTCAGGGCGATGAGGGCCGCGAGGGTCAGGCCCGCCCCCGCCAGCATCGGCAGGTCGAGGCCCCCCGTGTAGAACAGCGCGATGATGATGACGGCGCCGAGGTCGTCCACGATGGCGACCGCGCTCAGGAAGACCTTGAGCGAGACCGGCGCGCGCGATCCCAACAGCGCCAGCACGCCGAGCGCGAAGGCGATGTCGGTGGCGGCCGGGATCGCCCAGCCGCGGGCGGTGGGCTGACCGGCGTTGAAGGCGAGGTAGACCAGCGCCGGCACAACCATGCCGCCGAGCGCGGCGAGCCCCGGCAGGATCCGGTCGGGCCAGGTGCGCAGGCGCCCGTCGAGGGCCTCGCGCTTGATCTCCAGCCCGACGAGCAGGAAGAAGATCACCATCAGGCCGTCGTTGATCCAGTGCAGCAGGCTCAACGGTCCGAGATGGACGTGGAGGGCGTGCTCGTAGGCCGGCCCGAGGGCCGAGTTCGCCACCACCAGGGCGAGGGCTGCCGCGGCCATCAGGACGAGGCCGCCGCCCGCCTCGCTGGTGAGCGCCGTGCGGATCGCGGAGAGGGGTCGGGCCTGTCTCATGGCCCCCGGTTGCCCCGAATGGCGGCGCAGTTCAATCCCGCGTGATCGCCTCGGGCCGCCGAAACCCGGCCCGCGCCGCGAGCGAAGACCTGCGGCGGCCGCGCCCGGCCGCACCCGGAGCCCCCATGCTCACGACCCTCGGCCTCGCGACCCTCGCCGGCCTGCTCTCGACGCTCTCGCCCTGCGTGCTGCCGCTGGTGCCGATCGTGCTGGCGGCCGCCGCCTCCGAGCACCGGATGGGGCCGCTGGCGCTCGCGGCCGGGCTGGCGCTCGCCTTCACGGGGATCGGGCTGTTCGTGGCCACGGTGGGCTTCGCGATCGGGCTCGACGGCGACGTGTTCCGCAGCCTCGGGGCGGTCCTGCTCGTCGGCCTCGGCCTCGTGCTGATGCTGCCGCCGCTGCAGGCCCGGCTCAGCGCGGCGCTGGGGCCCGCGGGCGCCTGGGCCGGCCGGCGGCTCGGCGCGGTCGCGGGTCGGGGCTTGGGCGGCCAGTTCGGCGTCGGCCTGCTGCTGGGCGCGGCCTGGAGCCCCTGCGTCGGGCCGACCCTCGGAGCGGCCTCGCTGCTGGCGGCGCGGGGCGAGAATCTCGGCGCGGTGGCGCTCACCATGCTGGGCTTCGGGCTCGGCGCGGCCGCGCCCCTCCTGCTGCTCGGCCTCCTCTCACGGGAGGCGCTGGCGCGCCGCCGCGGCGGGCTCGCGGCCTTCGGACAGGGCGCGAAGGCCGCGCTCGGCGCCCTGCTGGCGGTGCTGGGGCTCCTCGTGCTGAGCGGGCTCGACAAGCGGGCGGAGGCGTGGGCGGTCGCGGCCTCGCCCGACTGGCTCACCGCGCTGACGGTCCGGTACTGAGCCCAGGCTTCGGCGCGCTCCCGCGAACGTGAACGGCCACGGCGTGGCCGCCCGCGAAGGCCCGTGACAGATGCGCTCCGGTCACCGCAACCGGAATCCTTAACCCATCATGGCACCGCGCGAACCGATCCTCACCCTCGTGCCGATCGCAGACCTGCGCCCGACGCAGATGACCGTGGGCTACCGCGAGGTCGAGGAGAAGCGCCGCCGCTGGCGCCAGCACGATTCCGAGAAGAAGGAGAAGTTCCTCGGCTCGCACATGATCCCGACGCTGCTCGGCCCGAAGAAGCGCCACTACCTCATCGACCACCACCACCTCGCCCGCGCGCTCCAGCTGGAGGGCGTCGAGGCGGTGCTGGTCACGGTCGTGGCCGAACTGCACAAGCTCGACAAGGACGCCTTCTGGACCGTGTGCGACCACAAGTCCTGGGCTCACCCCTACGACGCCGAGGGCGTCCGGCAGGATTTCAAGGCGATCCCGAAGGCGGTCGCGGACCTCGCCGACGACCCGTTCCGCAGTCTCGCGGGCGAGCTGCGCCGGGCCGGCGGCTTCGCCAAGGACACCACGCCCTTCAGCGAGTTCCTCTGGGCCGATTTCCTGCGCCGGACCATGAAGGCCAAGCAGGTCGAGGGCGACTTCCCCTCGGCGCTGGAGCGGGCGCTGCAGCTCGCCAAGTCGGAGGATGCCGGCTACCTACCGGGCTGGTGCGGGCCGGTCACGGCCTGACGGCCCCGGCCGGCGGGCGGGGCGCCCGAAAAATGCCCCGCCGCGGCACCACGCTACGGCAAGCTTGCGCCGGCAAGGTGTCCGCCGCGCGCACGCTCTCGACGCCTGCCCGCTCGACCCGCTAGACGGAGCCTCGATGCCGATCACGCCGCGCCTCGTTCTCGCCGCCGCCCTCAGCTTCCTGGCCGGCGGCCCGCTCCAGGCGCAGGACCGGGGGACGCTGACCCCGAAACCGCTGCCGCCGCTCGCCAACCCGGACGATCCCGCGACCCCCGCCAAGGCCCTGTTCGGCCGCGCCACCGGGCCCACCGGGGGGCCGGCGCACGCCTACGGCTCCTACGCCAAGGGCTGCTTCTCGGGCGGCGAGGCGCTCTCGGTGGACGGGGCGACCTGGCAGGTGATGCGACTCTCGCGCAACCGGATGTGGGGCACCCCGCCGCTCGTCGATTTCCTGGAGCGGCTGGCGGGCCAGGCCCCGCGGGTCGGCTGGCCGGGGCTCCTCGTCGGCGACATGTCGCAGCCGCGCGGCGGGCCGATGCTGACGGGCCACGCCTCGCACCAGCTCGGCCTCGACGCCGACATCTGGCTCACCCCGATGCCCGACCGCCGCCTCACACGGGCCGAGCGCGAGGAGATGTCGGCGACGAACGTGGTGCGCGCCGACCGGCTCGACATCGACCCGCAGGTCTGGACCCAGCAGCACCACCGCATCATCCGGCTCGCCGCCGAGCAGCCCGAGGTGGCGCGCATCTTCGTGAATCCGGCGATCAAGCGGGCGCTCTGCCGCGAGGCCGGTGGTAGCCGCTGGCTCTCGAAGGTGCGCCCGATGTACGGGCACAACTACCATTTCCACATCCGCCTCGCCTGCCCGGCCGGCCAGGGGGCCTGCGACGACCAGGCGCCGCCCCCGCCCGGCGACGGCTGCGGCGAGGAGCTGGCCTACTGGTTCAGCGACGCGGTGCTGAACCCCAAGCCCCCGAAGGTGAAGCCGAAGCCGCGGCCCCCGATGACGCTGGCCGCGCTCCCCGCCGCCTGCCGGGCGGTGCTGAAGGCGCCCTGAGCCGGACCGATCGCGCAGCCACCGGAGACCGACCTTGACCGAATCGACCACCGGGCCGACGCCCCGCCGGCCCGACCACGACATCGATCCGCTCTTCCTGGCGCGCCGCTCGCCGCGCCACTTCACCGGCGAGGCGGTGCCGGAAGCCGAGCTGATGCGGATGATCGAGGCGGCGCGCTGGGCGCCCTCCTCCTACAATTCGCAGCCCTGGCGCTTCCTCTACGCGCTGCGCGACGACGCCAACTGGGCGACTTTCCTGGGCCTCCTCGTGCCGGCCAACCAGAAATGGGCCCAGGATACCGGCGCGCTCCTGTTCCTGGTCTCGAACAGCCGCATGAAGGTCGGGGACGAGCTCAAGCCCTCGTGGAGCCACTCGCTCGACGCGGGCGCGGCCTCGCTCGCCTTCCAGCTCCAGGCGGTCCGCCAGGGCTGGCACGCCCACGGCATGGGGGGCTTCGACCATGCGCGGGCACCCGAGGCGCTGAACTTGCCCGAGCACCACCGGATCGAGGCGGCCTACGCGGTGGGCCGCATGGTCGCCTGGGACGACCTTACGGAGGAGCAGCGGACCCGCGAGACCCCGAACGGCCGCCGCCCGATCGGCGACTTCACCCATGCGGGGCCCTTCCCGAAGGCGGGGTGAACCGCGCTGCGACGCGGCAAGTCTTTGGTCCGTGAACGGAAAGTCGTGTCGGGCGCTTGCAAGCGCTCGGCGAGTCGGGGCAGGATTCAAGGCCAGACGGGCGCTCCGGAGCCGGAATCCATGACCAACGAAGGACCCGACCACGCCGCCGGGCTGCAGGCGGTGGCCGACCGCTACGGCGTCGGCCTCGACGCCGTGCGCCACCTGATGCACGCGCTGGAGCGCGGGCAGGGCAACATGGCACAGTTCGACCATCCGGACCTCGGCGGCATGGGCCAGTGGTCGGCGGGCGGCATGATCATGGTCGGCGACATGTTCAACACCGACCTCAAGGCGCGGGTCTCCGGCCTCTGCACCGAGCTCGCCGCGGCGCTGCCGCCGGGCGGCTGGTCGGCGGGCGGCGCGCCCGAGAGCCAGCGCGGCGGCGGCACGTGGTGGCCGGCCGACCTCGGTCACCCCGCGAGCACCGGCTCGCAGAACGGGCTGCGCTACGCCTACTTTCCGGAGAGCCGGCGCCTCGCGATCGAGTCGGGCGCGGGCGTCGCGCTCTACGACACGGGCGACCACCACATCTCCGGCGTCTCGCAGGCGAACGGCGCCCTCAGCTTCTCCGGCCCGCAGGGCGCAGTCGCTGTCGAGCACCTGCGCCGGATCGGCGCCGAGGCCGCGCGCCAGCCCGCGGCCGAGATGGCGTCCGCCCCGTCCGCGGCGCCGCAGGCTCATGCTCCGAGCCCCGCGGGCCCGCTGTCCGGCGACGTGCTCGGCACGATCGAGCGGCTGGCCGAGCTGCACGGCCGCGGCGTTCTGACCGATCAGGAATTCGCGGATAAGAAGGCGGAGCTGCTCGCCCGCCTCTGATCGGGGCGCCATATCGGATCCGCGGCCGGCCCGGCCGCCGGCCCCGGCACCTCACTTGGCCCTGACCCGCGACCTGCTCGACATCCGCCGGATCTACCACGAGGCCGCCGTGCCGGATCACCGGCGCGGCGCCGAGATCCTGGCGCGCTTTCCGGACGCCGAGCGCATCCTCGTCCCCTCCCACTGGAACATCCCGGAGCTGCACGGCAACGCCGGCTCAGTGGAGGACTGGGTGCGCCTCAAGCGCTCGACGCTGGTGCTCGGGGTGAAGAAGGGGCTCACCATGCGCCCGAACGGGCGCAGCGCCCACTTCATAGCGCCCTCGACCTCGAACGGCTGCGCCATGGCCTGTGCCTACTGCTACGTGCCGCGCCGCAAGGGCTTCTCCAACCCGATCTCGCTCTTCGTGAACACGGAGGCCGCCTGCGCGGCGATCGCGCGGCACGCTCGGAAGCAGGGCCGGCTCCCGGAGCCCGACCAGATCGATCCGGCCCACTGGGTCTACGATATCGGTGAGAACGGCGACCTCTCGGTCGATGCGGCCCTGACCGAGGGCGTGCGCGACTTCGTGGCGCTGTTCCGAGATTTACCCAACGCCAAGGCCTCCTTCGCCACAAAGGCGGTGAACCGCGACCTGCTGGGCTACGATCCGCAGGGCAAGACCCGCATCCGCTTCTCGCTGATGCCGGACAAGATCGCCCGGGTGGTGGACGTGCGCACCGCGCCGATCCCGGAGCGGATCGCGGCGATCGACGACTTCGTGGCCGCCGGCTACGAGGTCCACGCCAACTTCTCGCCGGTGATCCTCTACGAGGGCTGGGAGGCCGACTGGCGGACGCTGTTCGAGCAGATCGCGGACGGCCTCTCGGCCCGCGCCCGCGCGCAGCTCCGGTGCGAGATCATCATGCTGACGCACAATGCGGGGCTGCATCAGGTCAATCTCGGCTGGCACCCGAAGGCGGAAGCGCTGCTCTGGCGGCCCGACATCCAGGAGACGAAGGTCTCGGAAGGGGGCGGCGAAAACGTGCGCTACCGGGCCGGCTGGAAGGGCCGTTGGCTCGCCCGCTTCAAGGCGCTCCTGGCCGAGACCCTGCCGGACTGCACCGTGCGCTACGCGTTCTGAACCGCGGCTCGGGCGGCCGCGTTGGCGCGGGGATCGGACGGGAGAGCACCAGTGACGGACCACGCAGCCCATATCGCCGAGGCGGTCGCGATCGCGCGCCGGAACGTGGATGAGGGCGGCTCGCCCTACGGCGCGGTGATCGTGCGGGAGGGCGCCGTGCTCGCCCGCGCGGCCAACACGGTCCACCGCACGAACGACCCGAGCGACCACGCCGAGATGGTGGCCCTGCGCGAGGCGAGCCGCCTGCTCGGCAGCCGCGACCTCTCGGATTGCGTGATGTACGCGAGCGGCCAGCCCTGCCCGATGTGCCACGCGGCGATGCGGCTCGCGGGCTTTCGCGCGGGCTACTTCGCCTACGCGGCCGAGGAGGCCGAGACCTACGGGGCGGGCTCGGCGACGATCTACGCGGAGCTGTGCCGCCCGCTCGCCGAACAGCCGATGCGGCTGGAGCATCGGAGGCCGGAGGGGGAGAGCCCCTACCCGGCCTGGGCGGCGAAGAAGCGGGGGTGAACCGCGCCGCGCCCCCTCTCCCATAGGGAGAGGTCTGCTTTCGCAGAAAGCCGGGGTGAGGGGTATGACGTCTCAGGACGGCGCTCGGCATCGACGCGCGTTCAGGGCGCCGCCTACTCTGGGAGTGTCATACCC
>NZ_LSIX01000131.1:0-7269 GCF_001556475.1 Methylobacterium sp. CCH5-D2
GCCCAGAAGGGCGTGCTGGCCTGGTGCCTCCGGGCGAACGGGCTCTGACGCGCGCCGATTCCTCCCGCCGATCCTTCCTTGGCCCGGGGGAGGACCGCGCTCTCGCGAAAATCCGGGGGCGGCCCCATATGGGAGCCTCGTCGGGCCACGCGCCCGTCCCCCCATCCCCCGGCCCCGCGCGCTGACCCTGAGCCCCTCCGTCGGGCGGCCGCGCTCGTGGCCGACGACCCCGCGGAGCAGGCATGACGTCCGGAACCGAGATCCACAGCAACGGCCACGCGGGCGGCGACGACGCCGTGCTGCCCTTCGCGGTCGAGGCCCTCGACGTGCGCGGGCGCGCGGTGCGGCTCGGGCCGTCCATCGACACCATCCTGCGCCGCCACGGCTACCCGGACCCGGTCGCGCGGCTCATCGGCGAGGCGGCGGCGCTGACCGTGCTGCTCGGCTCCTCGCTGAAGTTCGAGGGCCGCTTCCAGCTCCAGACCAAGACCGACGGCCCGGTCGCGATGATCGTGGTCGATTTCGAGGCCCCCGACCGGCTCCGCGCCACCGCCCGCTTCGACGCGGAGCGGGTGGCCGCGCTCGGCACTGGCCCGCTGAAGACCGCCGACCTCGTCGGCCACGGCCACCTCGCCATGACGATCGACCAGGGCTCGGCGGCCAGCCGCTACCAGGGCGTCGTCGCGCTGGAGGGCCAGAGCTTCGAGGAGGCGGCGCACCAGTATTTCCGCCAGTCCGAGCAGATCCCGACCCAGGTCCGCCTCGCGGTCGCCGAGGCCTTCGAGGATGGCGCGAGCCGCTGGCGCGCGGGCGGCCTGCTCGTGCAGTTCCTGCCGCAATCCATCGACCGCGCGCGGCTCGCCGACCTGCCGCCGGGCGACATCCCGGAGGGCCACGCGCATCTCGGGTCGGGGGCACCGGAGGACGACGCCTGGGTCGAGGCCCGCTCGCTCACCGGCACGGTCGAGGACCACGAACTGGTCGATCCGAACCTGTCCAGCGAGCGCCTGCTCTACCGCCTGTTCCACGAGCGCGGGGTGCGGGTGTTCGAGGCGCAAGGGGTGCGCGAGACCTGCCGCTGCTCGCGCGAGCGGGTGATGGGCATGATCCGCTCCTTCACGCCGGAGGACCGCCGGGACATGGTCGCCGATGACGGGCGCATCGTGATCACCTGCGAGTTCTGCTCGCGCCGCTACGCGCTGGATCCGGCCGAGGTCGAGCGTGAGATCGCGGAGCGGCCCGCGCAGTAACGGTCTCTGAACAGCCAAGCTTTGACCAAGTCAGCCCGCGCCGTCCATCAGTACGGGGCCGGCGCAGCAAATTTGCTTTCCTCGTGAACCCTTTCGGGATCTGCGACGTTTCGAGGCGTCTCAGAATTCCGGAGGAAACACGATGAACAAGATTGCGGTAGGCCTTGCGGCCCTTCTGTTCAGCACCTCGGTCTACGCGCAGAACGCCGCCGGCACGGCCGGCGGCGAGGGCGGCATGCGCGGCGGTGGCGCCGGATCGAGCATGAAGGCCGGCGGAGAGGCCCGGGGCGGCGCCGAGCGCGGCGGCACGGAGCGCGGCTCCGGCGCGATGGGGCAGGGCGCCGAGGCGCGCGGCAGCGAGGCGGGCCGCGCTGGAGCCGACCGGGGCGCGACGGCCGAGCGCGGCGGTGAGCGCGGCGGTGAGCGCGGCGAAGCGCGCGACGGTGCACGGGCCGAGGGCCGCGGCAACCGCGACGGCGACCGGGCCGAGCGCGGCGAGATGCGGGGTGAGCGTGGGGCGCGCGACGAGCGCCGCAGCGAGCGCGGCGAGGTTCGCGGCCGGACCGACGTGAGTTCCCGCACCGACATCCGCAGCCGCACGAACGTCGTCGATGGCGGCTATCGCCGCGAGGGTCGCTACGTCTTCATCGGCGGCCGCCGGGTGGTCTACGGCTCGCCCGAGTACCGCCGTCTGATCGTCACCGAGCACCGCAGCGGCCCCCGCGAGCGCTACGTGGTGATCCGCGGCCAGCGCGTGCTCTACGGCTCGCCGGAGTATCGCCGTCTCGTCGCCGTGAAGGGCGGTACGCGCGAGCGCTACGTCGTCATCCGCGGCCAGCGCGTGCTCTACGGCTCGCCTGAGTATCGCCGCCTCGTGACCGTGCGCGAGACCGGCCCGCGCGAGCGCTACGTCACGGTGCGCGGCCAGCGCGTGCTCTACGGCTCCCCCGAGTACCGTCGCCTGACGGTCAGCACGAGCGAGCGTCGCGGCGGCACGGTCAACGCCGGCTTCAGCGAGCGCAGCCGCACGGATGTGCGGGCGGGCCGCGAGGAGCGCGGCGAGCGGGGCTTCAACCGCAACGAGGGCCGCGACCGCGCCGGGACGGAGGCGCGCGAGCGGGACGGCGCCCGCAACGCCGGCATGCGCGAGCAGGGCGGCCGCGACGGCGGCATGCGCAACGTCTCCGACCGGAGCGAGCGCGGCGGCATGGGCGGCATGGGTGAGAACCGCGGCGGGGCGGAGCGCGGCGGCATGAACGCCGGCGGTCGCCAGGGCGGCATGCAGGGTGGCGGCGCGCAGGGCGGCGCCGGCCGCGAGGGCGGCAACGCCGGCGGCGCCACGGGCGGCCGTAACTGAGCCGACGCGTTCGGGACAAGAGGAGGGAGGCGCCGGCGACGGCGCCTCCCTTCGCGTATCAGGTCTTCAGCACCGGCTCGCCGATGTCGCCGCTGCCGCGGCGGGCGAGATATTCGGGCTGGAACAGGCACATCCGCACCGCGTCCCGGTAGCGGCCGTTCATGAAGAACTCGTCCTTCAGCACGCCCTCCGGACGGAAGCCGCAGCGCTCGTAGATCTGCGCGGCGCGGCGGTTGTCCTTGTCCACGTGCAGGTAGAGCTTGTGGATGTTGAGCACGCTGAAGGCGTAGTCGATCGCCACCCGGGTCGCCTGCCACGCGTAGCCGCGGCCCTGGAAGCCCGGATGCACGGCGATCTGGAACTCGCAGCGCCGGTGCAGGTGGTTGATCTCCACGAGCTCGACCATGCCGGCCCGCTCGTCGCGGTCGTTGGCGATGATGAAGCGCCGCTCGCTCTGGTTGTGGATGTTGCGCTCGTAGAGCTGCGCCAGCTCGGCGAAGGACTCGTAGGCCTCCTCGAACCAGTAGCGCATGATGCTGTCGTTGTTGTTGAGCTGGTGCACGAAGAGCAGGTCCTCGCGCTCCAGGGGGCGCAGCTTCACCCGGTCGAGAGGCTGGCTCATCGGGAACACTCCGCGATCAGGCGGCGCATGAAGGCCTCCCCCTGGCCGAGCGCCGCCAGCGTGATGAACTCGTCCGGCTGGTGCGCCTGGTCGATCGAGCCGGGACCGCACACCACGGTCGGGATCCCGGCCGCCTGGAAGCGTCCGGCCTCGGTGGCGTAGGGCACCGACACGGTGCGGTTGCGCTGGGCGAGCCGGAGCGCCAGCCGCTCGGCCTCCGAGCCGGGCTCGGGCGCGAGGCCCGGCACCGCCACCTCTTCCAGGGTCTCGATGCGGCCGTAGGCGCCGTAGCGGTTGAGCCGGTCGCGGGTGACGCGCGCGACGGCCTCCCCGAACAGGGCCGGGATCTCGGCCGGGTCGAGGTCGGGCAGGCCGCGATACTCCCAGTTGAAGCTGCAGACCTTCGGCAGGATGTTGCGCGCCGTGCCGCCCTGGATCGTGCCGACATGGACCGTCGAGAAGGGCGGGTCGAACCGGCCCGAAGGGTCGCCCCGGGCGATCATCGCGTCGGCGATGCCGTTGAGCGCGGCCACCAGATCGCCCGCCGCCATCACGGCGTTGGCGCCGAGCATGGGCTTGGAGGAATGCGCCTCGTGACCGTGCACGGTGGTCAGGCAGGTCACCACGCTCTTGTGGGCATCGGCGACCTCGAGGTTCGTGGGTTCGCCAACGATCACGGCGCCGGGCCGCGGCAGGTCGCGGCCGAAGCGCGCGATCGTGTCGGCGACGCCGAGGCAGGTGGTCTCCTCGTCGTAGGAGAGCAGGATGTGGATCGGCCGCCTGAGGTCGGCCGCCAGCATCTCGGGCACGAGGGCGAGCGCCAAGGCGCAGAAGCCCTTCATGTCGACCGCGCCGCGGCCGTAGGCGCGCCCGTCCGCTATCCGCAGGGTGAAGGGGTCGGCGCTCCAGCTCTGGCCCGCCACCGGCACCACGTCGGTGTGGCCGGAGAGCACGACGCCGCCGTCGCCCTCGGGGCCGAGCGTCGCGAAGAGGGCGGACTTGTCGCCCGCCGCGTTCGGCACGCGCACGGACCGCACGCCCCAGCCGTCCAGATAGGCCGAGACCCAGTCGATCAGGGCGAGGTTCGACCGGCTGCTCTCGGTGTCGAAGGCGACGAGCCGGGCGAGCAGATCGACGGTCTCGAGCCGGTCACCGTTCCGCATGGGGCCTCCTTCCTCCGGGCGCGCCGAGCCCGCGGCGGGGCTCGGTGCCTCTCAGTGCAGGCTGCGGCGCACGTGCGGGCTGTCGAGGGAGAAGGCGGGGATCTCGGCCTCGAAGCTCTCGCCCGCCACCGTCGCCATGGTGTAGCTGCCGGCCATCAGGCCGTCGGGCGTCGTGAGCGGGCAGCCGCTCGTGTAGCTGAAGGATTCGCCCGGCTCCAGCACCGGCTGCTTGCCGACGACGCCGGTGCCGCGCACCTCCTGGCAGGCGCCGCGCCCGTCGATGATGCGCCAGTGCCGGGCGCGCAGTTGCACCTGCTCGGCACCGTTGTTCACGATCTCGACCGTGTAGGCGAAGAAGTAGCGGCTCTCGCCGGGGGAGGATTCCTCCTCGACGAAACGGGGCATGACGGTCACGCTGATTCCGCGCGTCTCTGCCTTGTACATCGTGCTGAAACGCCTCTTGCCGAGGAACCCTCGGTGAACCCCCGCCGGGCCTCGGCGCCGATTCAACGCGGCGTCTCCGCCCGGGGAGCCACGTGGTAGTTGTCGTCGGAATCGGCGTCAATCGCGGCGGAGTACGTCGCGGCGCGCCGGCCGGGGAGCCCCGCGGGGACGGCGGGAGGACGGCGGGAGGCCGCCAGCCGTCCCCATCCGGAGGGCCGAGCGCATCGCCCCGACGCCGGAGGCCCGCGCCCCGCCGGCCTTGGCGCGCGACCCGGGGGGGCGAGGGGGCCCACCGCGGCGGGACCGGCCCGGGGGAAGGGCCCCGAAGGCTGCGGGGGAGGCCCGATCGCCGCAGGCCCCGTCCGCGCTGCATCCCAAAGTCAGGTCTTCGCGTTACGGGAACGGTCGAAACGCCCCGGCCCAGCGCAGGCCCCGACGACGTTGCGAGGATCCAACCGCCCCCATGGAGCCCGATTGCGTCATCATCGGTATCCACGGCCTCGCCAACAAGCCGCCGATCGACGAGAAGACGCGCTGGTGGCGGACCGCGATCGCGGAGGGCTTGGCGAGTGCCGGGATAGACTCGAGCACGACCTTCTGCTTCGCGTTCGTCTACTGGGCCGACCTTCGCTACGAGATCCCCCTGTCGGAGGATGCGAACCAGGAGCCCTACCGCCCGCGCGCCGATGCGGAGCGGACGCCCGCGGCCCGGGCAGAGGCGGCGACGACCGTCAAGGACCTGCTCGCGCCGGTCTACGCGGGCATCGACCGCATTGAGGAGGCGACGGGCATCACGCTCCTGGACGACGTGATCCTGGAACACCGCTTCGACGACCTCTGGCACTATCACGGCGAGCGCGGCTTCGCCCGGCAGGTCCGAGCGCGCCTCGCCGAGCGCCTGAGGGCGTTTCGCGACCGCCGGATCTGTCTCGTCGCGCACTCGATGGGATCGGTCATCGCCTACGACGTGCTGCGCACCCTCGAGCGCGAGGATCCGGCGCTGCGCGTCGAGCACCTCGTCACGGCCGGCTCGCCCATGGGACTGGCGAAGGTGAAGCTCAAGTTCGCGGCCGAACACGGTGCCCTGCGCGTGCCCAACAACGTCTCGGCCTGGACCAATCTGGCGGATGGCGACGACGTCGTCTCGATCATGGGCGCGCTGGATGCGGACTACGCCCCCAGCGACGGGGGCGTCCGGGTCGTCGACCGGCGCGTCGTGAACGACTTCCGGCGCCTCGACGGCGCGGTGAACCACCACAAGTCCTACGGCTATCTGCGGACGCGGGAATTCGCAGCCATCGCCCGCCGCTACACGGGAGCCGGCGGCTCCGACGACGCCGCGGGGTAGAGCGAGCGGCTCGAGCCCGTACGGTATGCGTAACCGCGGTGGGATCGAGCCGGAAAACTGCAATCCAGGATTGAGAACGCGACGCAAATCAACTCTGCGCATCATCAGTCAGCGCGCGACAGGGCATCAATATTTAACGTCCGTGCGAGATCATCCCCCGAAATCGGGGGCTATGATGCACGTCAAGATTTCCTACGCGCTTCGGGGCATCATCGCGCTTCTCGCGGTCTGCATCCTCGCGCAGGGGTTCCTGAGCGTGGTGCAGCTTGGCGCGGTCAGCCGGAGCACGCACGACATCACGGAGAACTGGATGCCGAGCGTGCGCGAACTCGGCGAGCTGAAATACAGGATCACGCGCGTCCGCATGACGGATGCGCGCTACATCACCGGCATCGAACCCGTCGGCGATCTCGACGCGCTGGCGGGCCGGCGCATCACGGACGCCGAGAGCGTCTGGTCCCGCTACGAGCCCCTGATCCGGGGGGCGGAGGCGCGGGCGCTGGGGGACGCGTTCCGGCGGTCCTGGACCGATTACCTCGCGCACCGGTCCAAGATCTCGGCCTCCGCGGAATCGAAGAGTCAGACCTTCCTCAACGACCTGTTCCAGGATTCGCGCAAGCCCTTCGAGGCGGCACTCGACGCGCTCGACCGCTCGACTGCCCTCAACATCGCCGGCGGCGATCGTGCGCGCAGCGCGGCGGGCGACACGTACGAACTCGGCCTCCGGCTCACGGTCCTGCTCTGCGGGCTCGCGCTGACGGCCGCACTGGCGGGCATCGCCTACGTGCTCCTCGGCGTGACGCGTCCGATCGACCGGCTGATCCGACGCATGCGGGACCTCGCGGCGGGCGATGTGAGCGCACCGGTTCCGGACACCGCTCGCGGCAGCGAGATCGGCGCCATCGCCGGCGCGATCGAGGCATCGCGGCAGAATCTCATCCGCACGCAACGGCTGGAAGCGGAGACGGCGCTCGCGCGCGCGTCCGCCGAGGAGCAGCGCAAGGCCGGCATGCGCCAGATGGCCGAGGGGTTCGAGCGGGCGGTGGGCGGCATCGTCGGCACGGTCTCGTCGTCCGCGACCGAGC
>NZ_LSIX01000132.1:0-1866 GCF_001556475.1 Methylobacterium sp. CCH5-D2
ACAGGGTGAGGGGTATGACGTTCCCGAAAGAGGCGAGGGCCTGAACGCGCGTCGACCGCGTGCGCCGTCCTGAAATGTCATACCCCTCACCCCAACCCTCTCCCTATGGGAGAGGGGGCGCGTCGTGGTTCAGCGCATCGTCGGGATCGAGAACTCGGCGCCGCTCTTGATGCCGGAGGGCCAGCGCTGCGTCACCGTCTTGGTCTTGGTGTAGAAGCGGACCGAGTCGGGGCCGTGCTGGTTGAGGTCGCCGAAGCCCGAGCGCTTCCAGCCGCCGAAGGTGTGGTAGGCGATCGGAACCGGGATCGGCACGTTGACGCCGACCATGCCGACATTGACCCGCGCGGTGAAGTCGCGCGCCGCGTCGCCGTCCTGGGTGAAGATCGCGACGCCGTTGCCGTACTGGTGCGTCGAGGGCAGCGCCAGCGCCTCCTCGTAGGTCGGCGCCCGCACCACCGAGAGCACGGGGCCGAAGATCTCTTCCTTGTAGATCGTCATGTCCGGGGTGACGCGGTCGAACAGCGAGCCGCCGAGATAGAACCCGTTCTCGTAGCCCTGCAGCTTGAAGCCGCGGCCATCGACGGCGAGCTGTGCGCCCTCGCGCACGCCGGTCTCGATGTAGCCCTTCACCTTCTCGACCGCGTCGCGGGTGACGAGCGGGCCGTAATCGGCGCTCTCGTCGTGCGAGGGGCCGATCTTCAGGCTCTCGACGCGGGGGATCAGGCGCTCCATCAGCGCGTCGGCGGTCCGCTCGCCCACCGGCACCGCCACCGAGATCGCCATGCAGCGCTCGCCGGCCGAGCCGTAGCCCGCGCCGATCAGCGCATCGACCGCCTGGTCGAGGTTGGCGTCGGGCATGATGATCATGTGGTTCTTGGCGCCGCCGAAGCACTGGGCGCGCTTGCCCGTCTGCGCGGCGCGCACGTAGATGTACTCGGCGATCGAGGACGAGCCGACGAAGCCCACCGCCCGGATGTCCTCGTCGTCGAGGATCGCGTCGACCGCTTCCTTGTCGCCGTTGACGACGTTGAGCACGCCCGGCGGCAGCCCGGCCTCGGAGAAGATCTCGGCGATGCGCAGCGGCACGCTGGGATCACGCTCGGACGGCTTCAGGATGAAGCTGTTGCCGCAGGCGATGGCCGGCGCGCACTTCCAGAGCGGGATCATCGCCGGGAAGTTGAAGGGCGTGATGCCGGCGACCACGCCGAGGGGCTGGCGCAGGGAGTAGACGTCGATGCCCGTGCCGGCGGCCTCGGTGTACTCGCCCTTGAGCAGGTGCGGGATGCCGCAGGCGAACTCCACCACCTCGACGCCGCGCTGGATGTCGCCCTTGGCGTCGGGCACCGTCTTGCCGTGCTCGGAGGCGAGGAGTTCCGCGAGCTCCTGGTTGTAGCCGCGGATCAGCTCCAGGAAGCGCATCATCACGCGGGCGCGCTTCTGCGGGTTCTGGGCGGCCCAGCCGGCCTGCGCGGCCGCCGCGCTCTCGACGGCGCGGCGCATCTCGGCCCGGCTCGCCAGCGCGACCTTGGCCTGGACCTCGCCGGTCGAGGGATGGAACACGTCGGCGAAGCGCCCGCTCTCGCCCTGGACGATCTTGCCGTCGATGTAATGGCCGATGGTGCGCATGCGCGCTCCTCCCGTCGTTTCCTCGTCGTTGTTGGCCGGCACCCTACCAGCCCGCCTTGGGCGATAAAGTTGGACGCGCTCGCAGCCGTTGTGCATCCTTGCACAGTGTAACCGGGGAGGGGCTGACGTGCGCAGGCGGGCGGGGGCGAACTGGGACGATCTCCGCTTCTTCCTGGCGGTGGCGCGCACCGGCACGCTGACGGCCGCCGCGCTGCTGACGGGAACCGAGCACACCACCGT
>NZ_LSIX01000133.1:0-7151 GCF_001556475.1 Methylobacterium sp. CCH5-D2
CTTCGTCCCGACCCCCCTGCTTCGCAGGGTACCCTCCCCCGCAGAGGGGGGAGGGAGGGCGTCGCCGCATGACGCTGGCCGAACCCCCTGCCCCGCCCCGGATTGAACCCGAGGACGGCGCGCGCGCCGCCCCGGCGGAGGCGCGGCGCGTGGTGGACCCGAGACCCGGACGGCGCCCCGCCGACCTGCACCCCGTCTCGCCCCAGCTCTGGCGGTTCATGCTCGGCTATTTCGAGCGCTTCGTGGGGCGCCACCTCAACGCGCTGCGCCTCGCCCGCTGGGGCCTGCCGCAGGGGCTCGACCATCCGGGCCCGATCGTCGTCTACTGCAACCACCCGGCCTGGTGGGACGCCGCGGTGATGATCGTGCTGGCCGGCAGACTCTTCCCCGGCCGCGAGGGCCGCGCCCCCTTCGACGCCGCGGTGCTCGGCAAGTACCGCATCTTCGAGCGGATGGGCGCCTTCGGGGTCGATCTCGACAGCCCGCGCGGGGCCGCCGCGTTCCTGGCCCACGCCCGCGCCATCCTCGCGGCACCGCACCGGATGCTCTGGATCACCGCGCAGGGCCGCTTCAGCGATGGGCGCGCCCGGCCGCTGGCGTTGCGCCCCGGCGTCGCGCGCCTGCCCGAGATCGCTCCCGACGCCCTCGTGCTGCCGCTCGCCCTCGAATACGCCTTCTGGGAGGAGCGCGGCGCCGAGGCCTTCGCCGCCTTCGGCGCGCCGATCTCAGGCGGCGACCTCGTCGCCCTCCCCCGCCCCGAGCGCCTCGCCCGGCTGGAGCGCGAGCTCACCGCCACCCTCGACCGGCTGAGCGCCGACGTGATCGCCCGCGAGCCGGAGCGCTTCCGCGAACTCGTCGCCGGGCGCAAGGGGATCGGCGGGATCTACGACCTCTGGCGGCGGCTCCGGGCGCTCGTCGCCGGCCGCCGCTTCGACCCCGCGCACGGGGGCGCGGCCCAGGACGGCCCCCGGGAGCCCACACCATGACCGCCAACGCCCTCCTCACCGGGCTGGCGCTCGCCTGCCTGATCGTGGCGCTCCAGCCCGCGCTCTTCGCGGCCCTGAACCTCGGCCTGCTGCGCAGGCCGGAGCCGGAGCCCGGCGGCTCCGGCCTCGTCTCGATCCTGATTCCGGCCCGCAACGAGGCCGAGCGGATCGGCCCGACGCTCGTGGCCGCGTTGGCCAGCACCGGCACGCCCGTCGAGGTCCTGGTCGGCGACGACCACTCGACCGACGGCACCGCGGCGCTCGTGCGGGCTCTGGCCGCCGGCGATCCGCGCCTGCGCCTCGAATCCGTGCCGCCGCTCCCAGAGGGCTGGACCGGCAAGAACAACGCCTGCGCCTACCTCGCCACCCGGGCGCGGGGCGAGCACCTCTTGTTCATCGACGCCGACGTGCAGCTCGCGCCCGGGGCCGCCGCGCGCCTCGCCGCCCAGGCGCGCCGCGGCGGGGCGGGCCTCGTCAGCGCCGTGCCGCGCCAGCGCATGGACACGCTCGGCGAGCGCCTCACCGTGCCGATGATCAACCTGCTGCTGGTCGGCTACCTGCCGGTCCTCGCCATGCGCCGCTCGCTCCACCCGAGCCTCGGGGCGGCCTGCGGGCAGATGATCCTGGCGACGCGGGCCGCCTACGAGGAGACGGGGGGGCACGGCGCCATCCGGGCCTCCCTGCACGACGGGGTGCGGCTGCCGCGCAATTTCCGCCGCCACGGCCTGCGCACCGATCTCGCGGCGGGCCGCAACCTCGCCCTCTGCCGGATGTACGGCGGCTTCCGCGACGCCTGGGCGGGCTTCTCGAAGAACGCCCACGAGGGCATGGCGACGCCCCGCGCCCTGCCGGTCTGGACGGCCTTGCTGCTGCTCGGCCACGTCCTGCCCTGGGGGCTCGTCGCGGCCGGGCTCCTCGGCGACCTGCCGCCCGCCGCCTTCGCGTGCGCGCTCGCGGCGCTCGCCCTCTCGCTCGCTACCCGGGCGGCGGTGACGCTGTGCACCGGCGAGCCCGCGGCCACGATCCCGCTCCACCCGGTGATCGTGCTGACCGCGCTCGCCATCCAGTGGAACGTGCTGCTGCGCCGCGAGCGCGCCGGCGCGGCGACGTGGAAGGGCCGCAGCTACCCCGTAGGCGGCGCCGAGTAGGGGCGGACGCCGTTCGGTTCGCGGGGAGCGGGGACGCTCCTAAGGTTCGTACGCCAGGGTCGGGACGGCCGAGCGCGGCCTCAAGCCGCCAGCACCCGCAGGACGCCCTCGCCGCGGCGGTGGCCGACCGCCGTGACGGCGACCTCCCTCAATCCGCGCTCCGCGACCAGTGCGGCGGCGAGCGCCGCACCGAGGGGCGCTGCGACCTCGAGCCCGTGGCCGGCGAGGTCTCCCAGCGCGTGGACGGGCGCGCCCGGGGCGAGGCGGGCGAGAACCTCGGCCTCCTCGGCGGTGATCGGGGCGACGCCGGTCGCGCCCGAGACCACCGCGTCCGGCAGGGCGATCCCGGCCGCCGACCAGAGGCCGGCGAGGCTGAGCCCCACCCGGCCCGGCTCGCGCCGGGTCAGGTCGCTCGTCACCGGCGCGAGGCGCGCCAGCGCCCGGGCGCCGCGGGCGGCGGCACCCTCGGCGGATTCGAGCAGCAGGAAGGCGGCGCAGCTGCCGAGGATGAAGCCCGGCGTCTCCGCGCGGGCGAAGACCGGCGCGTAGGCGCCGCGGCGCAGGTAGCCGCCCATCTCGTGGATCACGAGCACGTCGGGCCGCTCGGCGTTGTAGGAGCCGCCGACCAGCACCGCGTCGATCTGGCCCGCGGCGACGCGCGCCGCGCCGATCCGCAGCGCATCGACGCCGGAGGATTCCTCGCCCATGAAGGTGCGGGACGCCCCCGTGACCCCGTGCACGATGGCGATGTTGCCGGCGAGCAGGTTCGAGAGCTGGGCCAGGAACAGGGTCGGGCGCAGGTCGTTCTGCAGCCGCTCGTTGAGGTAGGCGCCGGGATCCGCCGCCCCGCGCAGCCCCGTGAGGATCGCCCCGTCGACCGCGTAGTCGCGCTCGCCGCCGCCCGCCGAGACCACGAGGTGCAGGTCCTGCTTGAAGGCGGCGTCGTCCTTGACGCCGGCCGCGTCGAGGGCGAGGCCCGCCGCGTAGACGCCGAGGCGCTGCCACGCCTCCATCTGGCGCTGGTCGGACTTCTTCGGGATCTGCCCGTCCCAGGCGATGCCCGGTGCCGGGTGGACCGCGTAGGGCGCGAAGCGCTCCGTGTCGGTGGCGGGCGCCGTGCCGGAATCCAGCGCTGCGAGGTGCGCGGCCACGCCCTCGCCCCGGCAGGAGACGAGGCCGAGGCCGGTGACGACGACGTCGCGGGTCATCTGGCGGGTCCTGCGCTGGCGTCGCCCGGTCCGCTCGCCCCGGTCAGGCCGATCTCGCGCGCGCGCGCGCGCATCAGCCCGTCGAGCTCCGCGGGGAACGGCATGGTGCGGAAGCGCAGCTCCGCGTCGGCGAGCGCCTTGTCCCCGTGCCGGATCGACGCCTTGGTGACGGCGTAGCCCGAGCCGTCGTGGACGAGGCTCGCCGCGACGATGAGTTCCGCGCCCGGACCCACGAAGGAGCGGAAGCGCGCCTTGTCGACCGCCATCAGGAACGGCATCAGCGCGAAGTCGAGATGGGCGAGGACGAGGTAGCCCGAGGCCTGCGCCATGGTCTCGGTGAGGAGCACGCCCGGCACCAGGGGGTAGCCCGGGAAATGCCCCTCGAAGACGGGGCTGGCGTCGGGCACCCGCGCCAGCGCCTCGATCCGCCCCGCCGCCCGGTCGAGCAGCCGCACGGAATCGATCATCTCGAAATATTCGAGGCGCATGACGGGCTATCCGCTGCGAATCAGGCCTTGGCGGCCTTCTCGGCCACCAGCGCGTCGATGCGGGCGCAGAGGTTCTTCAGCACGAAGTACTCCTCGGCCGGGACCTTGCCCTCGTTGACCTCCTGGGTCCAGCGCTCCAGCGGCAGCTTGATCCCGAAGGCCTTGTCGACCGCGAAGGCGATGTCGAGGAAGGCGAGGCTGTCGATGCCGAGGTCGTCGATGGCGTGACTCTCGGGCGTGATCTTCTCGCGCGGGATGTCGGCGGTCTCGGCGATGATGTCGGCCACGCGCTCGAAGGTGGCCGTGCTGCCGTTCTGGGGCTCAGACATGCGTTCTCGCCGATTCCGTCAGGTGTTCTGCCGCGCAGCCTTACGGGGACCGGTGGGCGAGCCCGCCCCCGCGCTCGTCCCCGCCTGCCAAGCCGACGCATTGCGGGGCCGCGCGCGGCCCCCTTCGGATGGGCGCGACCTCTACACGAGGGGTTCCGGAGGGGCAACCGTGTCGGTTTCGTGAAGCCGCCGCGGGGTCTTTCGCCCGTCCCGGCGATAGCGGGGGCGCCCTCCCCGACCTAGATCCCCGGCGCGGGGTGCGTGGAGGGTCGTGCGATGGATTCGAAGGTGGTCGCCCGGCCCGCGCCGGGCCCGGTCGCGCGCGATCCCGGCGCCGCCGCGCCGACGCGCAGCCCCCGCGCGCAAGGCATCGCCCGCGCGGGCCTCGTCCTGGCGCTCGCGGGCCTCGGGCTCTGGATCCTGCACGGCTTCCTGCCGGCGCTCGCCTGGGCGGTCGTGCTGGTGATCGCGCTCGGGCCCCTCTACGAGCGCGCCGAGCGCCGCCTGCCCCGCGACCGGCACAACATCCTGCTGCCGGGGCTCGCGACCTTGCTCGTCGCCCTGGTCATCCTGGGCCCCCTCGTGATCCTCGGCATCGAGGCGGCGCGCGAGGCCCACGACGTCATGGATTTCGTCCGCTCCGCCGAGCGGACGGGCATCCCGGCGCCCGAGTTCCTGAACCACCTGCCCTTCGGCGCCGCCCAGGCCCAGGCCTGGTGGGGCCGGACCTTCGGCCATCCGGAGGCGGCCTCCGACCTGCTGCACCGCCTCGACAACGGCCGGGTCCTCGGCGTCTCGCGCAATCTCGGGCGCGAGGTGGTGCACCGCGCGGTGCTGTTCGGCTTCAGCCTGCTCGCCCTGTTCTTCCTGTTCCGGGACCGCGACGCCGTGCGCGACCAGGCGCTCACCGCCTGCAACCGCCTGTTCGGCCCGCGCGGCGAGCGGGTCGCCCGGCAGATGGTGGCCTCGGTGCACGGCACGGTCGACGGGCTCGTGCTGGTGGGCCTCGGCGAGGGCGTGCTGCTCGGCCTCGTCTACTATCTGGCCGGCGTGCCGCACCCGGTGCTGCTCGGCGCGCTGACGGCCATCGCCGCGATGATCCCGTTCGGCGCCCCCGTCGCCTTCGGGCTGGCGGCCGTGCTGCTGCTGGCGCAGGGGCAGACCGTGCCGGCCCTCGTCGTGGTGGCGGCCGGCTTCGTCGTCACCTTCGTGGCCGACCACTTCGTCCGGCCGGTCCTGATCGGGGGCACGACGCAGCTGCCCTTCCTCTGGGTGCTGCTCGGGATCCTCGGCGGGGTCGAGACCTTCGGCCTGCTCGGCCTGTTCCTGGGGCCCGCCGTGATGGCGGCCCTGGTGCTGCTGTGGCGGGACTTCACCGGGGGAGCGAAGCGGGCGGGCTGAGGCCCACCGCGCGTCGGGCCCGGTCCTTAAACCCGGTACCGGCCGTTGCGCTTCACCAGAACCCGCGTGCCCACCGGCACCCGCTCGTAGAGGTCGGCGATGTCCTCGTTGAGCATGCGCACGCAGCCCGAGGACATCTGCTCGCCGATGCTCCAGGGCTCGTTGGTGCCGTGCAGGCGGAACAGCGTGTCGCGGTTGCCCTGGTAGAGGTAGAGCGCGCGGGCGCCCAGCGGGTTCTCGAGCCCGCCCTTGAGCGTGCGCGGCAGGTCCGGGTTGAGCGAGACCATCGTGGTGGTCGGGCTCCAGTCCGGCCAGACGCCCTTGCGGCCGACCCGGGCCTCGCCCTTCCAGGAGAAGCCGAGCTTGCCCACGCCGATGCCGTACTGGATCGCCGTGCCCTCGGCCTGGACCAGGGTGAGCTGGCGGTTGTCGATGTCGACCACGATGGTGCCGGGCGCCTCGAGGCCGGTGTAGCGTACGACCTGGCGGCGATACTTCGGATCGAGCCGGCCGGTATCGACCAGCGGGATGTCGTGCGGCTTGTCGGGCTTGGTGCCGACGTACCACGCGGCCTCCTCGGGGGTCGCGGCGAGTTGCGCGGGGCCGCGGCTCTGGCAGGCGGCGAGCGGCGCGACCGCGAGGGCGGCCAGCAGGGTCCGGCGGGCGAGCATGGGTTTCACCTTGCGGGCTTCGTCGTGGACGCCCTGACTAGACCCTCCGCCCGGCCCAAGATGTAGCTTTTGCGCCGCACGCCCGCGTGAAGAGCCCGCCACGGGAGCGTGAAGGGGCGGCGGCGCGCGCGCCGGAAGACTGATCCCCTGGGCGCCCTATCTGGTCGGCCATCCCCGTTCCGGAGCCCGCCGATGCCTGCGACCGAGACCCTTCCGGAGGGCGCCACGCCCCTCCCCGAGGTCGAGCCGACCTCCGCCCTTCCCGAGATCCCGACCCGGCCGGCGATCCATCTGGACCATTGCGTGATCCACGTCTCGGACTGGGCGCGCGCCACCGCCTTCTACCGCGACGTGCTCGGGGCCGAGGTGATCGAGCGGGGGGCCGGCTTCGCCTACCGCTTCGGCGGGGTGCAGCTGAACTGCCACGGGCCGGGCGTCGTCGCCGAGCCGCTCGCCGCCAAGCCGGTCCTGCCCGGCAACAGCGACCTCTGCTTCCGCTGGCCGGGCACGCTGGAGGAGGCGATGGCCCACCTTCACCGCCACGGCGTCGGCGTGGAGCGCGGGCCCGTGGAGCGCAACGGCGCCGCCGGGCCCGGCATCAGCGTCTACTTCCGGGACCCGGACGGGTCGCTGATGGAGTTCATCACCTACCCGCCGGCCTGAAGGGCCGGCCTCGGCCCGCCGGTCAGCGCTTGTCCAGCGGGCGCCCGAGCAGGCGGGCGAACTCCGCCTCGATCTCCTCGACCGAGAAGGGGTTGGGCGCGGCCGCGGGCTTGGAGGCCGCGGGCTGTGCGCCCGGCTGGGTAACCGGTTTGGCGACCGGCTTGGCGACCGGCGTGGGCGCGGACTCGCCTGCCGGCTCGGCCGGCGCGGGCTTGGCGGGGGCGGCCGGCGTCGGTGCGGGCGGCGCCGGCCGGGGC
>NZ_LSIX01000134.1:0-868 GCF_001556475.1 Methylobacterium sp. CCH5-D2
CTCACCCGGCTTTCTGCGAAAGCAGACCTCTCCCTACAGGAGAGGGGACCCGCGCTTCGTTCCGAGACGATGCGTCAGACCGAACCCATCGACCGGAAAACGGTATGACGCAGCCGGAGCACACCCGCCGACGAAACGCCGGGCCCGGGTTGCGCCCCCTACCCCGCCCGGCCACGCTGACCCCTTCGGCTCAACGGGGGCGGCTTGCGTGTTCGGTCCGGTCGCGGACATCCTGCTCTGCGGGGCTCTGGCCTACGCCGCCGCGCACGTCGCGGCGCGCGGTCTCGTGCGCGCGGGTTTTCCGATCCCTGCGGGCGGCGAGACCGCCATCGACGGGCTGCGCGGCGTGCTCGCCCTGGCGGTGCTCGTCCACCACGCCGCGATCTGGATCCCGGTGGCGCGGTCCGGCGCGGCCTGGGCGACGCCCGAAGCGCTGCCCCTGCACAATCTCGGCGCGGGCAGCGTCGGCCTGTTCTTCATGGTCACGGGCTACGTCTTCTATCCGCGCATCCTCGGCGGACTGCGCGGGCTCGACCTCGGCCGCCTCGCACTCGGCCGCCTGTTCCGGCTCTACCCGGCCCTCCTCGCCTCGGTCCTCCTGATCCTCGGCCTGATCCTCTGGCGGACCGGCGGGGCGAATGCCCGCCCGCTCCACGAGGAGGCGGCGGCGCTGCTGCGCTGGCTCGCCTGCGCGGGGACGCCGCCGCTGCTCGGCGAGGCCGATAGCGGGCGGATCAACGCCCACGTGCTCTGGTCGCTGCGCTACGAACTCCTGTTCTACATCCTCGTCCTGCCGGCCTGCTGCGCGGCGATGGACCGGGTCCGGGGCCGGGCGCCCACTTGGTGGGTGCCGGCGGGGCTCCTCGTC